>CAZDNQ010000353.1:0-5341 GCA_964506605.1 uncultured Victivallis sp.
CGCGCTCAATCTCATCCTGCTCCTCCATGCCGACCACGAGCAGAACTGCAGCACGTCCACGGTGCGGCTTGTCGGTTCAAGCAAGGTAAATCTCTATTCCTCCGTCTGCGCAGGCATCTGCGCCCTCTGGGGTCCGCTGCACGGCGGAGCGAACCAGAAGGTTATCGAGATGCTTGAGTCCATCCACAAGTCAAACATCTCTCCGAAGGACTGCATTGAAAAGTCGAAGGACAAGAAGAATCCGTTCAGGCTCATGGGATTCGGGCACCGCGTCTACCACAACTATGATCCGCGCGCCAAGATCCTGAAGGAATACGCCAGGAAGCTTTTCGCTAAGAGGAAGACGAATGATCCTCTGCTGGATATCGCCATGCAGCTGGAGGAGCTCGCGCTGACCGATGACTATTTCATCGAGAGGAAGCTCTACCCCAATGTCGACTTCTACAGCGGCATCCTGTACAGGACAATCGGGATTCCGACCAACATGTTCACGGTGATGTTCGCCATGGGGCGCATGCCCGGCTGGATAGCGCACTGGAGGGAGATGCACGACAGCGTCCCGTTCAAGATCGGACGTCCGCGGCAGCTCTACATCGGCGAGCCGCTGGCCGACTATGTGCCGGTGGACAAGAGGAAATAATACATCTGAGGTGATTGTAAGACTACGTTTTGCAATACAGGTGTATGGTGTCAGGAAGAACAGTCATGGCAAATTTGAGGGAAGATTTTGGAAAAATCTATCTTTCCTGAACGCTGACACCTGAACACTTCCAATTGCCGGCTTTTGCAACTGGCCCATCTACGGCGTGTCTGCTTTTTCGACAATCTTCGCCATCGCCAGGAACTGCTTGACTGTCAGCTCCTCAGCCCTTGCATTCATGCTTATCCCCATGGAGGCATATGCCTTATCGACCTCTTCCTTCGCGAATGCCGCGACAACCTGCTTGTACATCTTCTTGCGGCGCTGCGAGAATGCGGCGCGCACAAGCTTGTGGAGCAGCTTCCTCTCCTGGAGCGGCGGGATCTCCTTACGGATTGTAAACTTGACGATTGCAGAATCCACCTCGGGTGCGGGAAAAAACACCTGCGGTGAAACTCCACGGAGATATTCCACCACATATGCCGACTGCACGAGAACTGACAGCGAGCCGTAATTTTTAGTTCCAGGACCTGATGCAAGGCGGAGCCCTGTCTCCTTCTGGAGCATGAACAGCATCTCCAGAGGAGGCGCCTCCAGATTGAGCATGGTGGCGATGAACGGACTTGTTATGGAGTAGGGGAGGTTGGCGACTATGCGGAATTCGCAGTTCATGATATGAGGGATGTCGAGGCGGCATGCGTCGCCGCGCACAAGCTTGAAGTCAGGATGAGATATGTTCTTCTCCAGGTAGTCCGCGAGACGTTTGTCGATCTCGATAGCCGTGACCTTTGCGCCGGCGACAAGGAGTTTGCGGGTCAGTGAACCGAGTCCCGGCCCTATCTCCAGGATTGTCTCGCCCGGGGCTGGCGCAGCCTTCCTGCAGATGAAGTCGAGGAGGTTATCGTCGATCATGAAGTTCTGTCCGAAATGCCTGCCAGGAGTGACGCCCAGCTCCTCGAGGATCGGAAGAAGTTCTTTTTTGTTCATAATAAAAAATCGTCCTGATTTTTTATCAATGCCTGTGGGCGCCGCAGGTTCCGCCGGAGCAGCAGGATTTTTTGGCGGACGGGCATGATTCGACCATACCGCAGGCGGGGCCTGAAGATCCGGCCGACACCGATGCCGAGAATACCGAGAGCTTGCGTTCTACCTTGGTGCCTGCGCACTTGGGGCACTCGACCTTCTCGGATGAGGATCTGACCAGCCTCTCGAACTCATTTCCGCATTTGGAACAGCTGTACTCGTAGATGGGCATATTGGAAAAATCCTTATACGACTTTAATGGAGTTGATCATTATTATGCCGAATACCATGACGAAGAGGGCGACGGTTTCAATGATTCCAAGAACCATGAGATCGTTTGTAAAACCCTTCTCGGTTTCAGCGAAGGCGTCGCACGAGCCTGCGGCCGCTATTCCCTGGAACCATGCGGAAACACCCATTGCGGTTCCACCTATGATTCCTATCGCCAGGAATGCGGGCCAGTATGCCGCCGCGCCCTCCTGGATCTTGTTGTTGATGAGAATCATCATGATAAGCCCGTATATGGTCTGGGAGAGCGGAGCGCCAGAAAACACTGCAAGCTGGAACGGGGCGGTACGGTTCTGGGAATAGCATTTCTTCCATGCGCCGACGGCGGAAGTGCCAGCAGTGCCTGCGCCCAGGCCGGAGCCTATGGCCGCAAACGCCACAGCGCTGAATGCGCCGGCCTTCCCAAGTGCAACCATCAACTGCTCTTCCACTTGACCGCCTCCATCTTGTTATCGTGACAATATAGGGCGGCAAACCCTATTTTGCCACCGCTTCCGCGACAGCAATGGCGGGGATCTTGACGGTGTTGAGAAGGATGATTGCGAAAACCATGATGAAGAGGGCGACCGTCTCCATGATACCTATGACCATGAGGTTGTTGGTGAATCCCTTGTTGGTGTCCGCGAATGAATCACAGCATTTTGCGGCTGCAACTCCCATGTACCAGGCTGAAACTCCCAGCCCTATTCCACAGAGGACGCCAAGGGCAAGGCAGACATGCCAGTTCTGGAATCCGTTGGTCATCTGTATCTTGTTGTTGATGAGGATCATCATGATAAGGGCATAGATGACCTGGGAGAGGGGCGTACCTGCGAAGATCGCAAGCTGGAACGGAGCCGGCTTCTCCTGGGAATAGCATTTCTTCCATGCACCGACAGCTGCGACTCCGGCGATTCCGGTTCCGAGTGTTGATCCGATCGAGGCGAAAAACACAGACATAAAAGCTCCTGCCTGTCCGATTTCAATCATCGTCTGCTGTGTCATCTGCAACTTCTCCTATTTTATTTTTCTTGAATGGTTTGTAAAGGAAACCGGACCAGCGAAGCCCGATATGCCCTGAAAATTCGAGTGTGTTAAGCCTTATCCCGTGGACCAGGACGGCAAGTGCGCCGAGCATGATGTTGATGCCGTGCCCGATTATTATGATGAATATGCCGATGACCATGTCGACGCTCGGTACTCCGAGCAGCCCGTCATGCGCTATCTTGTTGAAGTTCTCTCCGACATAGAGCCCCGCGAGGCCTACGGCGAAGAGGCGGATGTACGAAAGAAGATCCGTGAAGCTGCCGACCAGCGCGAACGGGAATTCGCAGACCTCCCCGATCTCATGCCAGTGGAGGCCGATGAGTATCAGGACGAATCCCGCCGCATAGAGCCAGATTGCGAATTTCGGGAATTCCCTGCCTGCGACCAGGGAGCTTGCCAGGAAGAAGTTGCCCCAGATGAAACTTACCCATCCCAACTGCCCGAGGACAGTTGTAATCTTCCTTTTGACAAATGCCGTCCAGAGGTGGGCTATGGAAGGGTGAGTCGCGGCTATGAGGAAGCATACGTACCTTACATTCTCCTCGTTCTTGAACCAGTCGAATCCAGCGAGGAAATGCGGGAGCTTATGGGACTCTATTCCGAAGAACGAGCCGATCAGGAGGCCCCATGCCAGGCAAGATGTGCCGAGGACCAGGAAGAGATTGGTCGTCAGCTTGGCATTTTCACCCTTCAGGAAGAATTTCGCCGCAATAGTCGCCGCTATCATCATGAGGGCATATCCTGCGTCTCCGATAAGTATCCCGAAGAATATCGAGAAGAAGATCAGGAAACAGATGCTGATGTCGATCTCATGGTAGCTTGGCGATATCCCGATGAAGTCGAAGATGGGCTTGGATATCTGGAAGATCTTAGGAACTTTCAGCAGTGTGGGCACCTTGTCGTCCATTGACGGATCGGCAAGCATCAGCCCCCAGCCATGCCGTTTTGCCGCAGTCCTGAGGTTTTCGACATGATCGACAGGGACGTATCCATTGATGTATGAGATTTCGCCTGAGGAACGCATTCCATCGCGGTTCGACGTGAATTCTATGGCTTCCTGGACGGAAAGCATATGGCTTTTCGCCTTTTCTATCTCGTATCTGAGCGAGTTGAGCATCTCCTTGCTGTATTCGATGGCGGTGTTTGTCTCCCTGATTTCGTCTTCCGTCTCCCTGAGGCTCTTTGCCATAGGCACGTTCGCCACAGGAATGGAGGCGGTATCTAGTTCATGGCCCGAAACAACTGCGAAATAGAACTTTCCCTTGTCCTGGCGGATTATATGATATGCCACGTCGGAAGGAAGGAGGTTTATGGTGTTCCTGTTTCCAGCGCAGAGATAGACGAATATCTTGTTCTCCTTCAGCTCCTCTATCAGGCTGGGCGAGAAATTATCCCAGGCAAGCAGCTTATCTCTGTCCTTCATGAGCCCGTCGAGCTTCTTGATCATCGCCTCTTCATTCTCGATGCAGTCGTTGGTCTTTTTGACGATCTCGGCGCCGGTAAGTACGGCGAGGGCGGGATCAGGCTTGCCGCCGCGGCGTGTGACGAGCATGTTGACGGCTTTCCTCGAACTGGAGAATTCCTGTTCGGCGCCGGCAAGATCCGGGGATGAAACTTTTTCTCCGAGCTCCACGTGCATTGCACCGAGCTCCCGGAGCTCCTCAAGGGCTTTTATCTTCTCCGAAGAGATGCAGAGAAGCGTGACTTTTTTCATCCTTACTATCATGCCGCCGTCTCCTGCATCTTCCGTTTGGCTATCTTTGAACGTCCGACCGCGGCCGTCTGCTGGTCGCCCATGTAGATCTGTATGACCCTGATGTTCTCCTTGCATTCCGGGATCTTCACCTTCTCGAACAGGTTAACCCTTTGCGTGGTCACCCTCAGCTCGTTTCCTATGAGCTCATATTGCTTCCTGATGATCTGGTTTTCAGCCCTGATGCTGAAGAGATGTTTTACGGCTTCGACAGCGCTGTCGGTCCAGAGAGGTTCGGTGAAAAGATCGTATTCGGCCACAGAGAACTGCACAGACCTGAAAACTGGAACTTCCACGCCGGCGATGTTCTGGGAGTCGGTGACGATCTTCTCCGGCTTCACATATGCGGTGAGCTTCTCGACAGTGCCTTCCTCTGCAAGCAGTGAAACCCATGAGGATATATCTTCATGGTAGCTTTTCTGCCTGGCCTCGTTCTCCTCGAGCTTCTGCTGGCATTTGCGCATCTCCATCTGCAGCTGCAGCTTCTTGAGCTGCAGGGTGGGGAGATAGCGCGAGAACTGCTTCAACGCATCCCTCTGCGTCTTCAATTCGCTCTTTGTAAGTTTTATCTTTGCCATATCTTAAACAAACTCCAAAATTCAGACAGTCTT
>CAZDNQ010000354.1:0-5318 GCA_964506605.1 uncultured Victivallis sp.
TGACCATGCAGATTGGCTTCGACTATGCGGCATCCGCGAAATGGAAGGCCGGAGACGGACAGCTCGTGCCGTTCCCCGCTGAAAAGCCTTCTTCTCCGCATATCTACCAGGGGAATACGACAAGCTTCGAGCTTGCCGGCACGTCTGGCAGCATGAAGCTTTCCGCTCCCCAGTATTCCTTCATGCAGCTCACCGACTGCCGCGAATGGAACTGGAAGAATTTCACTTTCTTCTTCCATTTCCCCATAATGAAGGAATCCACTTCATACACGATAACGATCAATTAACATAAAGGGCTGATAAGATGAGAATTACCGCAAATGCATTAGTTGGCGCCGCCGTTGCCGTCTTGTTGCCGTTGACCTCCTCATCCCTTGATTTCAAGTTTTCAGACAAGGGTATAGACATCAACGGGGGAACGATGGGAAACTTTGAACTTTCATATCCCAAGGCGCTCCTGAGAGGAGGAGGGGACAAGCCAAAGGATCCTATTGAGAAGAAGGTGAACGGCAACAAGGCGGTCCTGAAATACGAAGGCGGCATACAGGCAGATCTTGAGAAGAACGGCGACAGCATGTCGATAATGTTCTCAAATGCCGGAAGTCTCGAGAAATACAGGATGGAGATGATGATTCCGTTCAACTTCAACGATGGAGGCAAATGGAAAGTCGGAGACAAGGAAGGGGAGTTTCCAAAGGAAAAACCGCCGAAGCCACAGTTCTACCAGGGGACGGCCGACACAATCCAGATAACGTCCGACACCGGTCAGATCATGTCCATGAGGGTGCCGGCGTATACCTTCCAGCAGCTCCAGGACAACCGCGAATGGAACTGGAAGATATTCCATTGGATGATGATCGCGAATTTCAACAATGACAATCCGAAATCTGTGATGACGATCAAGGGCGGCGCCCTTGATGGTTCAGCCCAGCCGGCGCAGGATTCTAAGGCTTTCCTGAAGGTTGACAAGTTCGGGCAGGCCATCAGCAAGGAGTTCCCAGACAAGATCAAGTCCGAGGATGCGCTCAAGAAGGATGTCGACGCTGAGAAGGCATACTACGAATCCCTGACTCCTCCGGCGAGGGATGCGTTCGGCGGACTCAATGGCAGCGGAGAAAAGCTCGGACTCAAGAAGACAGGTTTCTTCCACGTGGAGAAGAAAGGCGAGAAATGGTTCATGGCAGATCCGGACGGGAACGCATTCTTCCACATGGGCATATGCAGCTTCGGCGCGGGCGGCGAGGATCCCACCTATGTCGAAGGGCGTGAAAACATCTATGAATGGCTTCCTCCGAAGGACGGAGACTTCAAGTCGGCCTGGAATCCCGATGGATATTGGAGCACGAGGGCGGTCTCGTTCTACAAGGCGAACGTCGTCCGAAAGTATGGGGCGGCGTTTGACGGAGATGTGCATGTTAAGCGTCTGATTGACCGCGTGAGGAGATTCGGATTCAACTCGGTCGGCGCCTTTTCAGGCGGTGCCGGTGTTGCCAAACAGGAGAAATTTCCGTATGTCGCGCATCTTCCTCTCAGCCTTGGGGAGGTGCCCGGGATCCGCGGGGTATTTGATCCGTTCGACGAGAATGTCCTGAAGAAGATGGATGAGAATTTCTCGAAGTCGGTTCCCGGGTCCGCGGATGAACCGCTGCTGATTGGATATTTCCTGGCGAACGAACAGGGATGGGAGGATCTGCCACGCGCAGTTCCGGCGTTGCCTGGAAAGCACCCGTGCAAGCAGAAGCTCGTTGAAATGCTCAAGGGCAAGTACAAGGATATTGCAGCGTTCAATACCTCCTGGGGCATGGGCGCAGGATCGTTTGACGATCTGAAGGAGCAGGGGCTCCCGCTGAAGACCAAGGCATCGTTCGAGGACATGCAGGCATTCAACGAGCTATTCCTCGAAGCCTACTACAAGGCGATTGTCGATACATTCAGGAAATACGACAGGAACCATATGCTGATAGGAAACCGCTGGCAGCCTGGCACCGCCAACAGCGAAGTGCTCTGCCGCGTCGCCGGTAAATACATGGACATAATCAGCATCAACTACTATACAAGCGGCATTGACGCCGCCTTCATACGCAGGCTTTACGAATGGACGGGAAAGAAGCCACAGATGTGGAGCGAGTTCTATTTCACAGCAGAAAAGGAAAGCAATGCAGGTGCAGGGAATGATGTGGTTTCACAGAAGGAGCGCGGTGAGGCATACAGGTACTATGTCGAAGGCGCCGCCGCCCTTGGATTTGTGGTCGGCATCGAATGGTTTACCATGATAGATCAGGCTGTTACCGGCCGCTTCTTCGAGAAGCAGAACGGCGAACGCGCAAACACCGGCATATTCAATGTTGCGGACCGCCCGTACAAGAACTGCATCACCGAGATGATGAAGACCAACTATGGGATCTATGACGTATGGGTTGATGGAAAGGCGCCGTATATCTACAGCAATCCGCGGTTCAGCGTGAAGGCGAAGGCGGTGCGCGATGTGCAGGCTGGAAGGGCTCTCGGTCCGATGAAGATCGACTGCCAGATTGAAAGCTGGCCAGGCCGTCCGCCGACAATGATCTCAGGCGAGAGGCTTGTCATGGGGCGCGAGAACTTCGGGGTCGAGGCGGCCTTCAAGGCGTGCTGGGATGAAAAGAACCTCTATCTTCTCGTGAACATAACCGATCCGACTCCGATGAAGAACGAACTTGCAGGGGAGAATCTCTGGAACTCGGATGGGATTGAAATATTCATCGGTGGCGAGAAACTGGACCAGGCGGGTCCTCTGCTCTTCACCGACAGGCAGATCCTGATAGGAGGAGGAAAGTCCGGACAGTTCCATGTCGTGAACGCCAGTGCCCAGCCTCAGATTGAGACCTGTGTGGCTCCATCCGTCGACGGAAAGGGCTACACGATCGAGGCGGCCATTCCATGGACTGCTATGGATATCAAGCCCAAAGAGGGAATGGAACTGCTCTTTGACATCGGTGTCGATGACAGCGCCGACGGCAAAGGCCGCCGCTGCCAGCTGATGTGGAACGGTATTGGAAGAAATTCCAGCGACCGCGGCGCCTGGGGCCGTCTCAAGCTGGTGCCGTGATTATTTGGTGATTTGGCGGTTGCAGGAATTGGAGATTTTATGGCTCTATATCATGAAAAATCATCTTCTGCCGCTCGAGCCGGCGGCAGAAGAGAATTTATGTTCACTCTTATCGAACTGTTGGTGGTGATCGCGATCATCGCAATTCTAATCGCTCTGCTCCTTCCGTCGCTGAAGCAGGCGAAACTGCTGTCGACCTCGGTATGCTGCAAAAGCAATCTCAAGCAGATTGCGCAGTGGGGAGTCCTGTATGCTGCGGACTATGACAGCGTTATTCCTACAGATGGGACATACTGGGGTGCCTGCGGTGTCGCCGGATACACGGAAATTTCTAACAATACCTGGGTTGAGAAATGCGATTTCATGAAGAAGGTCAACTCAGGAACTATCCTTCATTGTCCGCAGGCTGTCGCATCAATTCAGCCCATAGACACCGGATGGACCTATGCCTGGAACAACTACGGGCTCAACTGGTTCCTCGGGGCGACCAAGCTAACTGGCTGGGATGGCACTCCCGCTGTTCCGATGCTGACACATCTGAACGCTCAGAAATACTGGTTTGGAGACTCGTTCATCCAGATGTATAACAGCAAGTGGAGGTTCGGGAGCGGACTTTCCAAACAGACATATTTCCGTCCATGGACTTGGACACAGCCGTTCCAGGGGCATCCTGCCGGCGGCGCCAATTTTGTCTATGGCGATTCACATGTTGATGCAATGACAAATGTCCAGTATATGATGATTTACAATAACGGCCCTGAATATAGGAAATTCACCGGCGCCCCAAACAATGCATATTGAAATGGACCGATATTTCCATTTGCCTGTTGATAGAAAGTTTGTTTTATTATATAATCTGGGGTGGAGGATTATTACGCCATGAAGAAAAGAAGACAATTTACGCTTATCGAACTGCTTGTGGTGATTGCGATCATCGCAATCCTCGCAGCTATGCTTCTTCCCGCCCTGAAACAGGCGAAGCTGATGGCGAACGCCGCATGCTGCAAGAACAACCTGAAGCAGATCGGCAACTGGGCGATGATGTATGCCTTTGACTACGAAGAGATCCTTCCCACTGAGGGCGGTTATTATGGCGGATGCGGTGTTGCAGGATATACAGCCTTCTCAGATACCACCTGGGTGGAAAAATGTGAATTCATGAAAAGGGTTAATTCAGGCACCGTGCTCCATTGCCCGCAGGCGACTTCGTCAGTTCAGCCAATGGACACAGGCTGGATCTATGCCTGGAACAACTACGGCCTCAATTTCTTCCTCGGGGCAAGCAAGAGCAATCCGGGCGACTGGTGGCGTACTCCGGATATGCCAAAGATCAAAAATCTCACTGAGAAAAAGCACTGGTTCGCCGACGGATCCGCCAGGCCATATCTCGGCAAGGGCCGTTTCGACACCGGGCTTGACGTCAAGCAGAACTGGTGTCGGCCATGGTCCTGGGGCTTCTATTACAGCATGGGAGGGAGCCATCCATCCGGCAATGCGAATTTCCTTTACGGGGACCTACATGTGGACACGCTCACCTACCTCCAGTATCTATCCATATACAACGATTCAACTAACAGCTACAGGGCCTGGAAGGATTTCACAGGTTCCCCCAACAGGTGATGCCAAAGGAACCATATAAATTCAAGGACAGGGGCATCTCCATGGTATTTAAGAAAGTTATTCAAGCATTTATTATTTTAGGATCAATTCTCGTTGCCAATGGAGCCGAACCGATTTCCGGGAACCAGAAGCCAGCTGTTATGATAGATCTCGCAAAGACAGACAACGCTTCAAACACTGATAATATCAAACCACCTTTCATGGTGGTGTACCGTTGGGCGGCGCCAAAAGGGGTCGCCCAGACCGATGCATTCGCGGCCTGGCTGAACCGCACGCTGATCTGGGGAGAGGATTTCGAGGGGAATGAAACATGGGACGGAGTCGAGAATCCGGGCTGGCTGCTGAAACCCTGGTCCGACTGGGTGCAGAAAGTACCGGGACGGAGGCTGATCCTTGGAATTGTGATCATCCCCGGAGGATGGGACGGCAAAGGTCCGAAGACAGGTATTGATGCCGGAAAGCCGGTATCGCTTGAAGCCGGTGCAAGAGGCGAATACAACCATCATTTCCGCAAGCTGGCTGAAAATCTTGTCAAGTATAAGCTCGAGAACAGCATCCTACGTCTGGGATGGGAGTTCAATGGCAACTGGTATGCCTGGCGTGCACAGAAGAA
>CAZDNQ010000355.1:0-5304 GCA_964506605.1 uncultured Victivallis sp.
TGCGAACCTCTATCCTATGGGCATATATATGTCCCTGGTTGATTGCATAGCGCTCAGCCATGGGCATTATGACCATACCGGCGGGCTTGAGTATGTCGTAGGGAGGAACAAGAAAGCGCTGATATATGCGCATCCCTCGGCGCTGCTGCCCAAATACAAGAATGAAAACGGGTCTGTCCGCGAAATCGGGATGCCCGAATATTCCAGGAATGCGATTCTGAAGAACAGGGACATGTTCAAGAAGGTGACGAAGCCTATAGAGATATGCGAAGATGTATTCCTTACCGGTGAAATACCGAGGAAACATCTGGAGGAAGGCTGCACTCCGGAAAAATTCTGTTCGGATGCTGCAGGTGAAGTTGTCGACGATATTCCCGACGACCAGGCCCTCTACATGAAAACACCGTCGGGAATTGTCGTCCTCCTGGGATGCGCCCATTCGGGACTGATAAACACCCTCGACTATATTTATGAGCTTACGGAAGGCAGTCCTTTTAAAGCGGTAATTGGCGGAACGCATCTGAGATCCGCGTCCAATGAAAAGATCCGATGGACACTGCACGAACTGAAGCGATTTAATATAGGATTGATCGCTCCAGCCCACTGCACTGGGATTTCAGCAACAAACGCAATTATGAACGCATATCCGGAAGAGTTCGGAAAATGTGACACTGGCTCGGTATTCACATTCTGAGATTACCAGACAGCTCTTATGGACATTTGCCTTCAAGCAATGTTTATATCCCTTCAGGCGTGCCTTTGGGATCATGTCTGCCGTGTTGTAATTTTATTATTAGTAAATATAATATGGAGGGCTGGCGGAATATTACTTCTGGCTGGTCGTACATAAAAGGAATGGACGCAAATATCTTCCTTATGAGAACAAGATTTTTAACATATCTTTTCTGTGTTTTTTATTTTACGTCAATGGCGGCGCTGCCGCTTCTCCATGTTACCGGAATAATCCTCCCTCATCCAGTCCCCATCCCCAGGAGCATTGATACTGGAAAAGGGCATTTCTCCTGCAACTGCTGCAGCAAGAACAAGGAGGAAAAGCCTAAAGACAATTCCAATGGCAAGTCGAAATGTCCTATATGCTCCGCTGTCGCCGTGCTCAAGCACTCGTCTCAACCTCCGGAACCTGTGTCTCTTCTTGTCCTGTCATACGTCGAACATACCCTGTGCACGCACGATTCCATCTGCGATCTGGAATCCCCGATATTTAATCCTGCACGAGCCCCTCCCTACACCGCCTGAGTTCCAGTTTGATTCCGGCCGCAGCCCATTTGGATTTCAAGGATCCAGATAATATCTCGTTATTCGATCCTTCAATATGGACACCCGTCGGAGCTTCCCTGATAATCGTAGCTTTTAAATAAATGGACAGGACCTGTCAATATGCTAGTTGATATAAGAAACTTAAAGGTGGAATACATGAACGGAAAGGGGGGGATACTCGTCCTTGACGTCCCCTCGTTCGCTTTCGGAGACGGTGAGCAGATTGCCATTTTTGGCCCTTCAGGTTCCGGAAAATCCACGCTGCTGAATGTGATCGCCGGCCTCCTTCCTCCGAGTTCAGGGGAAGTGTTTGTCTGCGGCAAGGATATGGCATTGCTTAATGAGGCGGAAAGAGACCACTTCCGTGCCGCCAACATCGCCTATATCTTCCAGTCCTTCAACCTGCTCCAGGGATATACAGCCCTGGAAAACGTCCTGCTTGGTTCGACTTTCTCTCCGCACAAGCTCGGACGAAAGCAGTCAAAGGAGCTGCTGAGCCATGTTGGGCTGGGGCATCGCATCAGACATTATCCGTCCGAGCTCTCAATAGGGGAACAACAGCGTGTGGCCATCGCCAGAGCCCTTGCCAAGAAACCCAGGCTGATACTTGCCGACGAACCCACTGGTTCACTGGATCCGCATCATGCGGGTGAAGTGATCCGTCTTCTCAGGGAAGCATGCAGCGAGCATGGTTGTGCACTTGCAACAGTCAGCCATGAGATGGGCATAGTCTCTGCCTTTGACAAGCAGATAGACTTCATGAAGTTCAACCTGGCATGCTCAATAGCCGGAGGTGCGGCATGAGTTTCTGGCAGATAGTGGTCAAAAGTATTTACCGGCACTGGCTCTCCACTTCGCTGGCGGTATTAAGCATCGCCTTGGGCGTAGCTCTACTTGATTCCGTTGTCTCATTGCGTGAGCAGACGCACAGGAACTTCACCCAGGAAGGTCTCGGAGTCGATGCCGTACTAGGCCCCAAGGGCTCGCCTCTTCAGATTGTCCTTAATGCACTCTACCATATGGAGGAGATGCCTGGAAAGATCAAGTGGCCGTACTACAAGACAGTACTTGGAAGCGAAGTGGTTGAAAACGGCATCCCTTTTGCCACCGGCCATTCCTACGCCGGATTCAGGGTGAACGCGATTGATGAACGTTTCTTCACTGAATTTGAATATCTTCCGGGACATCATTTTTCATTCAGGAAGGAGGATGGCGGGGAAGGCAGGATTTTCTCTTCACCAAAGGAAGCCGTGTCAGGTTCGGAGGCAGCCAGGCTTCTCGATATAAGGATCGGAAAAACTTTCAACCCCGTATGCGGAGTAAGCCAGGGGGATCCTGTCCATCAGAATGACACCATCCAGTTTGTCGGCATCATGGCTCCGACCGGGACGCCGCATGACCGCGCCATATACATCCCCCTGAAATCATTCTACTCATTGGAAGGGCATGGCGATGACGTGAAGGAGATGTCAACAGACGAGGAACATCGCGAGATCAGCGGGGCATATATTAAAATCAGAAGGATAAGAGGCGGAGCCATGCATCCTGGCATACAGGATCTCAAATATAACATCAACCAGTCGTCGCAGGCTCAGCTTGTGATTCCCGGCGAGGTGCTGCCACGACTTTTCAGCATAATTGGGTGGGTGGATACTGTCCTAATGGGAATATCGCTGCTTGTTTCCATTCTCGCTCTTTTGTTCCTTTTCGTCGCCTTGCTTTCAGCACTCAGGGAACGTCGGCGCGATCTGGCGCTCCTGCGTTGCCTTGGAGCGACACGGCGGACAGTATTGGGACTCATATTGTGCGAGTCCATGGTGATGACTGCGGCCGGGGCTTTAACAGGCATCGCCCTTGGACATGCGATAGTGGCGATTGGAAGCGAACTTATCCGGGTTGAGACGGGGCTGCATTTTTCAGCGGCATACATATCAACTGCTGATATTTGCATCCTGCCATCCCTGCTTGTCCTAGGCCTGGCAGCGGCACTTCTCCCTGCACTCCAGGCCTATAAACTGGGAGTTCTGAAGAATCTGACACAGGTTTCATAGGACATCAAACATAAAACTGGAAAAGGAAATATAATGTTAAGAAAATTGATTTCAGCATGCGCCTGCCTGACAGGCATATTATTTGCGTATGTGATGTCTGGTGCCGACATGGAATCCGGCGAGCACAAGTCCGCCCATGGTGGCTGTCTGAATGCCATAGGAACCTGTGAGAACGGGCATGCCGAGATAAAGATAGAAGGAGTTGTTTTGAAACTCTGGTTCGTCGGCGGTGGAGGCGACACAGCTAAAGCGGTTCGAATCAAAGACAAGGAAATCAATCTTACTGTAACCCTCGATGGACATGAGAATCCGAATTTTCTGCTCCTCAAGGCGAAACCGAATGCCCTGGCCGAGGAAAAAGAAGGTGACTGTTCCAGCTTCGAAGGCAGGGCTGACTGGCTGAAGGATGTCAAAAAGTTCGTCGCCGTCGCAACAATAGAGTTCAAAGGAAGAAGGCAGGAACTCAGGATTGAATTCCCCCGAGGATACGATCCTGATGACAGGCAGGATGGCAAATGAGTTCAAGCGATACGGAAACCCCTCCGGAAAAAGCTCCAGATTCCTGGAGGAAAAGCAAATTGCTGAAATATGGTCTTCCCTGCCTTGTACTCATTGTCCTGGCAAACCATCTGGAATATCATTTCCGGATTCAGCATTTCAAGAACACCCGCGCTCCTGACGTTGTTGTCCATGCCGAAGACAATCTCCTGACAGGACACACTACAATAGGCATTGACGAGAAATCCCGGAAAACAGAGAAGATGTCTCTTGTGCGCTTTGCCTTGCTGGGTGAATGGAACTACGATCCCAAGGCGCCGGCGGATGCTCCGGCGGGAATCCGGGAACTTGCCGGAAAAGACGTGTCTTGCGTCGGTTTCATGTACCCATTGGAACCGGGAACGACGATCAGGTCATTCTGCCTGCTGCGGACTACGCAGACCTGCTGCTACGGGCCAAGACCCCAATACAACCAGTATCTTCTTGTTGAAATGAAACAGTCTGTCAAGTTCGAGAGGATGAAGCCTGTAATTGTCGAGGGAACCTTCTTTGCTGATCCTCAGCCATCGCAGGGATACATCTATCGCATTGAGGGGAAATCATTAATTCCAGTTTCCGACGACGGCCCGGATGCAAATCCGGAGGATGAATCACGCAGGTCAGGGATTCCTCTCTTTGATTTCAACTTGCTTTCAGGCATTGAAGGCTCAAAGACAAAAGACATCCCTTCAGGACTGCTCGCATTGGATTCAAGGACAATTATTGCAGCCGGATATTTTTCAAACCGTACCGAGGAAGCAAATCCCAAAGTGCTGGTTGGAAGCAAATACTGGGATGGTTCTTCCAAAGGGTCGATTCCAACCATATATAATACAGTCATAGCTCATTTCAGAGATGCCGGACAGTTGCCTCCTCTATGGAAGGAGAAGGGAATTGTCAAAGGGATTCTCAAGGTTGAGAGGAATCCGGATCTCTGGCGGCAAAACGGGATTGTTTCGCTGCATGACGCCGAGCGGCTGGCCGGAACAGGATGCCATTCCGGAGTCAACATTGGGCCGATCCTGGGAATATGGGCGGAGTCACTGCTTGTCCTGTGCTTCCTGTATTTAATGGTCCGGCGCATCATTTCCTGCAAGAAGCAAATCGCGAACATAAAACCATAGGAAGCTAATTTGAAAGCGCATATTGGAAATATTGCTCGGACCATGTCATTGGCTGCGCTGTTGATTCTCCTTGGTCCATCTGCCATGGCTCAAGACAATCGGGAGGACAAGGTCGCGGCAACGGTCAATGGAGATGCGGTTTATGAAAGTGAGATTTCCGTTGCTGCGGGATTCGGAGATGCAATCGGAATTGTCGCCGACAAAGCAAGGCAGGTCAGGTTGGAACGCATCATACGGGGCCGGCTCCTCAAGCAGTACCTGAAAGACCATGGAGTCGAAGTTGCAGATTCCGACATAGACGATTACATAGAGCA
>CAZDNQ010000356.1:0-5295 GCA_964506605.1 uncultured Victivallis sp.
CCGGGACACCTATTACTTCCTCGGGGTCTATCTCCGCGTGCTCCGTGCAATGGATTTCCTGACATCCCAGCCTGAATGGGACGGGAAGACACTTGTGATCGCCGGTGTGAGCCAGGGAGGAGGCCTCGCGATCGCCGGAGCTGCGCTTGAGCCGCGCGTAACATACATGATGGCGTTTGTTCCGGGGCTCTGCGACCATTCAGGGATGCTGGCAGGCCGCATTGGCGGCTGGCCCCGCGTAATCCCGAACGGCGCCGACGGCAAACCAGATCCCAAGGTGCTGGAGACGATGCGCTACTTCGATTCCGCCAACTTCTCTACCCGCATCAAGGCTCCTGCATATTTCGCGGTTGGTTTCCTCGATGTCGTCTGTCCTGCAACATGTGGATATGCCGCATATAACAATTTTGCAGGGAAGAAGCAGATGGTCAATTATCCGAACAACGGCCACGACCTTGGGCCAGGGATCTGGGGCGACATGCGCAAGCAGATACTCGCCCATATCGCAGAACAGGCGAAAACAAAATAAATAATCTTAAGAAAGGACCATATATGAAAAGAGAGCCCGATCGAAAAACCGTCTCCCAAAGCCGGAAGATCCTCACAAGCGCCATTCTCGGGATCTTTGCGATGTTCGCAGTTTCAGGAGCTGCGTATGCTCAGGGCGGAGTAGGTCCGAAAATCCTGCTTGATCCAAATGCTCCCGGCGCTGAAAAACAGATTTCCGTCAAGGGAGGCAGCGAATCCCAGGTCAGCACATCAGTCGCCAAGGACGGCGTCACCGTGAACATCAAGGCCGGACCCGAGATGTGGCCGAGCGTCGTGCTGAAACAGGCGGGTGGTTCCCCTTGGGACCTCTCGCTCTACGGCCATGTCGAAGCCAAAATAACCAACACCGGAGCCAAAAAGATAAGCGTCAGCATGCGCGTCGACAACGAGGGCGAGCACAAGACACAGCCCTGGAACTGCGAATCAAAGAAGATTGAGCCCGGCCAGACCAAGACCATCCGTGTCTATTTCGGATACTCATACGGATTCCAGAAGAGCTTTGCCCTGAAACCTGAAAAGGTGTCGCAGATACTTTTCTATACGGACAAGACCGACAGCGACCTCGCGTTCCGCATAGAGAACATCATGGGCGCAGGCTGGGTCGGCGAGAAGGTGGGAGTGGATCCGGACCGCGTAGCGAAGAAGCCTGTCAACGGTGTCATACTCGATGCCGGGACACAGATCAAGTTTCCGGGCCAGACAGTCGTGAACAACGGGGCAAAAGCCTCAGCGGGACCCGGTGGCAAGCTCCTCCAGATAGATTTTGCAGGAGGCAAGGATGAATCCGTCACCTTCATTCCTGCTGACGGCCTCTGGAACCTCAATGAACAGATGGAAGTGAAAGTGAAGATCAAGAACATAGGCCAGGCGCCCGTCACCCCTTCAGTAAAACTGGAGAGCGATTCAGGCCCCTCTGATCTGATTACGGCGTCTTCTGCCATCGCCCCCGGTGCTGAAGCTGAAATAATAGTTCCTTTTGCGCCACGTGTTCCATGGAAGGGGCAGCAGGATCCGGCACAGGAGGATACGAAGAAGAAAGGTTCCTGGGGCCCTCAGCCCGGTACCGGAACCCTCTTCCGCAGCAACATGACTTCAGGAATTTCTATTGCATCCGATAAGACCGAGGGCGCGAAGACTCTGCTTGTCACCTCCATCGCCGCGGATCTTCCATCTGTGAATCTTCCCGAATGGCTCGGGAAGAAACCTCCGGTTGAAGGAGACTGGGTGCAGACATTGAACGAGGATTTCGATGGGGACTCCGTAGACCTCCATCGGTGGACTCTCTTTTCAGCCAACTGGTGGGACAAGAGAATGCATTTCTCAAAGGATCAGGCCATCGTCAAGGACGGCAAACTGACAATCCGCCTGGAGAAGTAGAGAGGATTCCAGAATGACATCAATGAAATGGACAAAACCTTCAAGGGAGCCTACGCGGGCTTAGAGACAGATTACGCCACCGCCCAGTGCGATACTTCCGGCAAATGGACCCAGAGATATGGTTATTTTGAGATACGCGAGAAGCAGCCCGCGGCGAAATGCTGCTGGCCTGGTTTTTGGATGATGCCGGACCGTGGCGTTGCTGCAGCAACGAAAATCACCAATCCAAATCCCACCTGGGCGGATATCCATAATGCGAACAAGGGCCGAGGCGAAACAGGCAATGGCGGCATGGAGTTTGACATCACCGAGTCACAATCCTCATGGGGCGTCCACCGTTTCAATATCGCCTTTCACTGGGATGGGTATGGCGAGGCGCATAAAAGCATCGGCACCTCATGCAATTATGTACAGGCCGACAAGGATGGCTTCATCACCGTCGGGTTTCTCTGGCTGCCGGGAAAAGTCGCTGTCTATGGAAACGGCAGGGAAATCTTCCACTGGGAAAGCCCGCGCGTTTCATCCATGCCAGCTTTCCTGATCCTCCAGAATGAGATCGGCGGATGGGACAACGAGCAGGTGGATGACGCTGAACTGCCTGCTGACTATGTTGTAGACTACATCCGTGTCTGGCAGCGCAAGGATCTGGCAACACCTGAAGATGGCCCAAAACCAAACCGCGGTGTGCTAATAAAGAGTCCTAAGGATCTCCTGCCTCCTGATTGAGGTTCCATTGCAGAGATTGGAAAAAGGCCATATACAGCTGCGTAAATATTTTTGAATAAGTTCGTAGTCAAGCCCGTAATGGCTGTTCTTGAAGTGGAGACGGGCCTTTGGAGCCTATGGCGTCGCCACAGAAGGGTAGACTTTAACCTGCCCCATTTGCTGGCTTTGTCTTCCGGAACCGCAATTCAATGAATTCCTTGCCGCCAAGCTGGATTTTCTTCTGCGCGTCATCCGGATGGTATCCCATCCGCTCATAAAACTGGATTGCACGATGGTTGTCCTGCAAAACCCAGAGTGTAGTGCTTTTTGCTGCCGGCAATGAGTCTTCCATCTTTTCCATGAGTTTGCGTCCAATCCCGCCGCCCCAGTGCTGGGACAATATGTATATTGCATAAAGTTCGGAATCGCCTGGCGAATCTTCATCCCTGGACATGCCACCTGAAGCCCAGCCAATTACCTCTCCATCCTTTTCTGCGACTAATATGACTGTCTTTCCGTCCGTCAACTGTTGCTGCCAGCTCTTCAATCTCTTTTCTTCAGACAGACTTGCGAGATATTCGTCAGGAACAATTCCGGCATACGCCGTCCGCCACGTGCCGACGTGGATCCGGGCTATTGCCGCCGCATCATCATATATTGCTCTTCGGATCATGAGGCAGAACCTTTTTCCAAAACTTAGAGACTCTGTGCCTTTGTGTGAGAATATCTTTTCTTATTTAACTTGTTATTATGTGATTCCCCATGAGAGGGGAGTCGAAATGTCAACTATGCAGTCTCCGGATTGGATTTAGTCACATGTATGGCCAAACTAAACTTCTACAGACATGAAAGTCAAGTTTCAGACGGGATATAAGGTGTCACGGCGTTCGGATGCGGCTTTTATGGAAATGATGTCCATCGATTCCTTCTTGCCGCTGTCCACCTGCATTGCGGCCATGCTGGTGTATTTCACGCCGGTTCCACCTGTGCGGAGAGGGGTGATGACAATGACAAGTTCCTTTCCAACGAGCTGCTTTGCAAATCGTTTCAATCCGATCTCCCAGGTCGTGCCGTTCCAGAAATTGTCATGTATTAGCCTGCCGTCGAGATATGCGCTGCCGGTGTCGCCGATGTAGTCGATCTTAAGGAAGATCTCGTTTCCGCTTTTCAGGCAGGAGTCAGGAACCCGCACTGAAAACTTCCCTTCAGCAAGCTTTTTCATGGAAACTTTCACAGGTTTTACTGCAGAGGAGATGGTATGTTTCTGGAATATTCCATCTGTTGATTTTCTAGGACTTGAGCCGGAAAGTCTTCCCTCTATCGGAGGATATGCCAGGAAATCCATTTCTCCGCCATCCTCATCATAGATCTCTATCTTCCTGTTTTCGATCAGCATGCCGTTCCTGGATATGAATGCCCTTTCCTGTCCCAGAAACTCAGCCTTCCAGAAGTTCTTCGACTGCTCGTCGGTCAATACTGTGACAAGGATATTCCTTCCGTCATGCAATGTGAAATCCAGCAGGCTGTTTGTCCCTGGCTGACAGATTACAGCATTGGAATTCCTGTCCCGCCTGTTCCCGCCGGACGCCTTCAGTTCTGCGATGTTCGCAGTATCGAATTCAATTTCTGCCGGGATCCCGTCGACAGCGAAGAAGAAATAATGAGGCGTTCCACTGCAGTCGATCTTTGCCAGAGGCTGGACTGTCGCAGATTTGAGAACGAGTCCGCCTAGGTCCAGGTTGAACGGGAATATCGCGCATTTGCCCTTCTTCAATGTCAGTCCTTTGCCGCTCGGAGGAAATGTCAGGGTCTTCATTCCTGCACCGACCTTGAACACTAGGTTCTTCAAATCGCGTATTTCTGCGTGGTCCTGGAAATTGTTGAGGAATATGAAACCAGAACCGTCCTTTGAACGGACCGACCAGCGCGGGTTCCTGGTGTCACCAGCCTCGATGGATTTCACTTTTTCCGGCACCGAAGTCTCCATCGGAGCCAGGACTCCGCCTAGTTCCTTCAGGAATGTGAACTGCCTCCTGAGCATTCCGTAATGCGGTTTCCTCCTGCCGAATTCGCCCAGAGGCGCCTGGAAATCATATGAGATTCTCGGACATCTGTGCTCGTTGAAATATGAATGCTTTCCGACGGGATTTGAACCGCCATGGTAGACATAGTATCCCATCAGGTTCGAACCGCTTCCGAGCTGGACAACGTGCATTGCCTCCACGCTTTCCGGAGGTACGACCGGACGGTTCCTGTAGAATGGCTGCATCCCGCCGCCGATCTCGCAGCACGCGAACGGTACTGAATCGGTCCTGTATTCGGCCTTGCGGCGGCGCATGTCCTGGAAGAGGAAGAATCCCGACGGACCCTGGCTGGCAGGATCATCAAGCCACGCATAGTAGCCGTATCCGCCGAACATCGGGAGGAATTCCTTTGTATCGATAGGAGAGCCGCCCCAGCCGGTACTGGTGTGCAGAGGGACGTTGAGACCAGCGGATATCGCAATCTTCTTCAGCGCCTTCATGTGGGCAATGCCGTCAGAACCAACCGGAGTATATAACATGGCCGTATTGTGTGTCGTCTCCCATGGGGCTGCACTCGACATGAATTCATTCTCGCACTGGATCCCGATGATGGGGCCGCCATCCTTGAAACAAAGACCCT
>CAZDNQ010000357.1:0-5278 GCA_964506605.1 uncultured Victivallis sp.
AATCTTAACATTTCCCGTTATGTCGAACCCAAGGCCGAACAGAACACATTGACTGTCGAGGAGGCTATGAAGCAGTTACGAATAAGAGCCGAAGCGGCCTTTGCAGCGGAAGAGAAGCTGATTGAAATCCTGAAACAGGAGAAAGTCCTACTATGAATTCCGACCTGGCCGCAAAAAAGAGTTTGGAAGTACTGGTCAGACACGTTTTGGCTTATCAAAACGAGCCGCTACCTGGAATAACATATGAGGAACTGGCGTTTAAGATTGGTCGTATTAACAAGCATGGTGTCGGACATGCCCATGGAATGGGCGGGATTCTCGGCAAGATGGGACATTTGCTGTGCAATCTCGAAGTGGGCTGGAAAGAACGGATCCCTCATATCCAATGCCTTGTTGTTAAGAAGACTGGATCAAACAAGGGACTGCCAGACGATGGAATAAGTGAGTTTTGGAAAGACTATCCCAATCTCACCATGGTTGAGAAGGAGCATAAGACCCAGGCGGAAAGGGAATTCATTGCACAGTTTGGCAGCCGATGGAACTCTGTGCTTCGCGCACTCAATATTCCTGAGATTCAGGTGTTGGACACTGTGCCAAGACGGAAGTTTGGTTATGGCGGTGAATCACCTGCGCATAAGGCACTGAAAGAGTTTGTGAAACAGAATCCCAGCTTGGTCGGAATTAGTTCCGATGCAAACGTGTTTATCGAATATGCCTTTCCATCGCTGGATACGGTTGACGTGCTGTTCAAAACTCCCACTTGCTGGACGGCTGTTGAGGTTAAGTCGGCAGTCTCTGACGGAGTGCTGGGTGATTATGAGAGAGGCATTTACCAGGCAGTGAAATATACGGCCATTCTCCGTGCGATGCAGCAAGATACTAAATATAAAGTACCCGAGGAAATTAGAGTGTTCCTGGTTTTGGAGAAATCTCTACCTGTCTCTCTCAAGCAAATAGCGAACAGACTCCATGTGGAAGTTGTAGAGAACGTAAAAGCAAAAGAAGTTGAAACCACTTCATGACACGCATCACACAACAGCAGCTTGAATCATACCTCTGGGGGGCGGCGGTGCTCCTGAGGGGAACTATTGATGCTGGCGACTACAAGCAGTTCATATTTCCCCTGCTGTTTTTCAAGCGTCTGTGCGATGTGTTCGACGAAGAGACACAGCTGGCATTGAAGGAGTCTGGCGGGGATAAGGCTTTCGCAGCATATCCTGAAAATCATCGCTTCCTGGTTCCGCCAGAAGCCCAGTGGCGCGAAGTTCGCAAATCCGCAAAAGACGTGGGACGTTCCATCCAGAACGCAATGCGCAGCATCGAAACCGCGAATCCCGACAAGCTCTATGGCATTTTTGGTGATGCCCAGTGGACAAACAAAGACCGTCTTTCCGATGCAATGCTGCGCGATCTGATCGAGCACTTCAGTTCCTTGGAGCTCACAATCGCCAACCTGCCAGAGGATGAGCTTGGTCAGGGCTATGAATACCTCATCAAGAAATTCGCAGACGATTCCGGCCATACTGCCGCAGAATTCTATACCAACCGCACTGTCGTGCATCTGATGACCGAGATGCTTCAGCCCCGGCCAAGTGAAAGCATTTACGACCCTACATGCGGTTCAGGCGGGATGCTGCTATCCTGTATCACGCAGCTGCGCCGGCAAGGCAAGGAATGGCGGAATGTCCGTCTCTACGGACAGGAACGTAACTTGATGACTTCGTCAATCGCCAGGATGAACTGTTTCCTCCATGGCATCGAGGACTTCTGCATCGAGCGCGGAGATACTCTCTCCGAACCAAAGTTTGTGAAAAGGGACCACCTCATGCACTTTGACGTTGTACTTGCTAATCCTCCTTATTCCATAAAGCAGTGGGACCGTGAAGCGTTTTCTGCAGATCCCTGGGGACGCAACCTGTACGGTACACCTCCACAGGGCCGTGCCGACTACGCATTTTGGCAGCATATCATCTGCAGCCTTGCCCCAAAGACTGGACGCTGTGCAATTCTCTTCCCGCATGGCGTGCTGTTCCGACAGGAGGAGGACGAGATGCGCCGAAAACTCGCAGAGGCGGATCTCATAGAATGTGTGCTCGGTCTTGGCCCCAATCTGTTCTACAACTCCCCGATGGAGGCCTGTATTGTAATCTGCCGTACGACCAAGCCGAAGGCTCGCAGGAACAAGATACTCTTTATAAATGCTGTCAACGAAGTTACCCGTGAACGCGCCCAGAGCTTTCTCAAGGACGACCATATCGGTCGCATCGTCAAGGCGTATGAGGAATTCAATGACCAGCCCGGCTTCACCAAGGTCGCAACGTTGGAAGAGATCTGCGCCAAAGATGGCAACCTTAGCATTCCTTTATATGTTCAAGGAAGTTCTTCTGTAGCAAAGGTCGGCGAGGCATCGGCGGACTACGGACCTAACCGGCTTCCGGAAGCACTGTCGTCCTGGCTGGAAAGTTCTTGCGAACTTCGCAAATCGATGAATGAGATGTTTAGGGTATTGAAACAATAGGCAGAGGCATTATATTGACACAAATATGATATTGTTTTTGTGTCAAAGTAATTATGAAGAAGCATATACATAGCATTGACAAGCAAGCACTTGACAGGATTCATGGCCATGGTAGGGGTTGGGTCTTCGCTCCGGCTGATTTCTTTGACCTGGGGACGCGGAATGCAGTGGCATCGGCGCTGAAGCGGTACAAGAAGTCAGGAATCATCCGTCAGCTTGCAAGGGGGCTCTACGACTATCCCCGCAATCATCCCAAGCTGGGTATGCTGTCTCCCTCCATTGATGCCATAGCCTCGGCCCTGAAAGGACGGGATGCGGTCCGGATACAGCCATCTGGAGCCTATGCCGCCAATAGGCTCGGTCTCTCGGATCAGGTTCCGATGAAGGCCGTTTTTCTTACAGACGGAAGCTCCAAGACTGTCCAGATTGGAAACCAGCAGATTATCCTCAAGCATACAACCCCCAGGAATATGGCTACTGCCGGCAGGATTAGCGGTCTGCTGATCCAGGCACTGCGGCATCTTGGCCAGGCTCATGTTGACGCCGACATCATAGCAAAGCTTGACAGCAGGCTTGACGGCGATGCCAGGAAACAGCTTATCAGGGACGTTCATTATGCTCCTGCCTGGATTGCCGTAATATTCCGGAAGTTGGCGGACGGAGGTAACGGCAAATGAATAGTTTCATAAGACAGTCTGCAGATGAGAAAAGGACCTATTTTGAAGAGGCGGCGGCAAAACTCGGACTTCCTGCCCCCGCGGTTGAAAAAGATTTCTGGGTCTGCTGGACACTGAACGAACTCTTCTCACTGCCGGGATGGGGTGAACACCTTACATTCAAAGGTGGAACATCCCTTTCAAAGGTCTGGAAGCTCATTAATCGTTTCTCAGAGGATATAGACCTTATCATAGGTCGTGATTATCTTGGTTTTGCCGGCGATGCCGATCCTGAAAAGTCTGAAACTCAGTCCCAGGAGAAGAAACGCATCAAGCGTCTCAAGAAGGCCTGCCGTAAAAGGGTTCAGGAGGAACTCCTGCCAAGTTTGATTGCGATAGCCGCAAAAGCCATTCCCGGGTACAAGGCTGACAGCCTGCGTTTTGTTGATGACGACGACAATGACACCATCGAGTTCCACTATCCCAGCGTCTTTCCCAAGGGGAGTCTTGGTTCAATGCTGCCATATGTCAAGATGGAAATGGGGCCTCGTGGCGATACCTGGCCTGCCGGCACTTACAACATTCATCCATATCTTGAAGAGGCCCTTAAAGAGAGAGCTCCATTCAAGTCGAACATCAGTGTTAAGGTGTTGGAGGCGGAACGTACATTCCTGGAGAAGGCCATGCTACTGCACGAGGAGTCCTTTCGCCCACAAGGAAGAACTCGGAAAGCCCGAATGGCACGACATTACTATGACATCTACTGCATGATCCGGGCAGGTGTTGCCGAAAAGGCAATCAACGATCCTGATCTATTCGACCGTGTCCGTACGCACCGACAGTTCTATTTCAATGTCAGCTGGGTGGATTATGACACAATGAATCCCGGGAAACTAAAGTTGGTTCCATCCGAAGATGATCTTGCAACCTGGAGAAGTGACTATGCTGCAATGAGCACTGTGTTTTTCTTCGGGGAAGAAATTCCAACCTTCGACACGCTTATGAAAGCTGTATTAGATTTTCAAACTCAGCTTAACAAGAGAGGACTATGAAAAAGTCAGCTAAAGATAAAGCCAATACGGTGAACGTAAAGGATGATAAGGAAGCACAGGAGCAGCCTGAGCTGTTTTATGATGACAGGTTTTGGGAGCAGTACGCTGGCCATAAGCTTGTTGCTGACCCAATAGTTGCGATTGTGGAACTCGTAGCCAACTGCTGGGATGCCGGAGCCACCAAGGTTGATATTCTATGGCCGGAACAGTCTGGCGAACCTCTTAAAATCACCGATAACGGCCAAGGCATGACTAAGGATGAGTTTTATAAGCGTTGGGGGACCCTCAGCTACGATCGCACAAGGATTCAAGGAAATACAGTTGAAGTTCCTTCTGGAAACATCAAACGACTGCGCCAAGTATTCGGATGCAATGGAGTCGGACGCTTTGCAGCATTTTGTTTTGGTTCAGAATATGAGGTGACGACCACAAAGAACGGTGAAGAAAATAGATTCATTGTAAAGAAGGGGAAAACACGTCCTCTCGAATTCTCTTATCTCGGAACCGCGTCTTCGGGAATAAAGGGAACAGTCATTCAAATCACATCGATTAAGGGTGAGATAATAGGAGCAACGGCAATAAGGACGGAATTAGGTCGTCGCTTCCTTACCGATCCCAGTTTTCAAGTTATGGTCAACAACGTTAAGATCGCTTTTGAGGATATCGAAGAAAAGGGGTTGGATTCAATAATAGTGCATGTCCAGGAGTTGGACATAAGCATAAAGGTCAGAATCATCGATGCTAAGAGGACCGACCGTACTGCCCGGCAGCATGGGGTTGCCTGGCACGTTCTTGGCAGACTTGTCGGTGATTGCGACTGGAAGGATCCGGAGCAGAAATCGCTGATTGACCGTAGAAGAGTTGAGGCAAAGCGCTTCACGTTTATCGTCGAAGCAGATATTCTCCATGCATATGGGGCGGTGAAGGCGGACTGGACAGGATTCGAAGAGGACAATGAGAAATTCAAGATCATCAACAAAGAAATCCAAACGGCAATAACAAATAAGCTCCTTGAAACAACCCGCGAAAAGCGACAAGAAATTCCCCGGAAC
>CAZDNQ010000358.1:0-5275 GCA_964506605.1 uncultured Victivallis sp.
CTGGTGCAAGATGATCGCGGACATGCTTGTCGAGAAGAAGGCGCCTTCAGACGAAGTCATCAGGCAGTGCGAGAAGGTGATTGCCGACCATCCCGACATTTCAAACAACTGGTTCTCCTCGCAGCAGATGATAGTCGACGCCTATGCCAGGGACAAGAAGTTCAACGAGGCGCTCAGTGCGGCAAAAATCATGTTCGACGCCTCGGACGACCAGTGGAAGAGGGAGCATTCCGTGAGGGTCATCTCCGACCTCTTCAAGCAGCTTGACGGCAATGAGAACAGGTCGAAGCAGTTCATCGAATTCCAGGAGATGGGTCCGGAAGGCGAGGACGAGAAGGCCGGTACGGAAGACGATCTGAAGAATCCGATGGTGGGGATCAGTTATCCATCATATCCGGAGCGCGAGAAGTCATTTGCCAGGGTAACGGCCGAGTGCGGCGACAATTCAGCGGCATCGCGGCACAGGGGGCTCATGCAGATATTCACTGGGCATCCCAGGAAGGCGATGATGTATTTCATCGACGGGGCGAGAAGGGCGTCATGCGATGATTTCGCACAGGCCGCATTGGACATGATCCGGCTGGGGGCTTATTCGGTCCGCGGATATGGCGCCGACATGGAAGATTTCTACAGATTCGCAGCCTTCGGCCCGAACGGTCCGGACGCCAAGGCGGGAACCGAGGACGACATCAAGGATCCTTTCGCGCCCCTGCTCGGGAACGAGCTCAGGCTTACTTCCGGAGACGGCGGGATGGCGGGTCTCAAGGAGGCGGATCTCAAGAGCCTGCGCGAAGTGCAGGCGTTCCTGCAGTCGCTTGCGAATGACCAGCTGACCAAGGGCCGCGAACGCAGGGATGTAATAGTCTCGATCGAACGCATCCATGAGGCGCTGCTCGACTGGAACACCCCTGAGATGAGGCAATGGTATGTGGCGCAGCTCGGCAACTTCGAGAAGGACGATGCGGAAGACGCCCTGTTCAACGGGCTGATGCTCTCAGCCAGGGCCGGCAGATATGATCTCGGCGAAGTGCAGGCGATCTGGAAGGGCATTGAAGCGAAGAGCCCGGATCTGGAGAAGCTTGTCGACGCCAAGACTGTCAGCAGATGCCAGGGACAGTGGCAGAAGACGCTCAAGATGCTGAATCCGCCTCCGAAACCCAAGCCGAAGCCGAAACCAAAGCCCCAGCCTCCGAAGGAAAAACCGGCGGAGAAATCCCAGCCTCAGCCCAAGCCTGAGAAGGAAAAGAAGGCGAAATAATCGGACGGATCCGACTGATCATATCCCAAACTGTCTGTCTGATGGTGCTCCGCACTGCCAGGAACGGCAAGAATGCGGGACAGCAGTTCTGGGGATGTTCCAGTTATCCCAAGTGCAGGGGAGTGGTGAAATCATGAAAAGACCTAACATTCTCTGGATTTCTTTCGAGGACACGAATCCTTTCTACGGATGCTACGGCGACAAGGTTGCGCGCACGCCAAACCTAGACAAGTTTGCCACGGAAGGATGTATCTGGTCGAACGCTTTTTCCACCGCCGGAGTCTGCGCGCCTGCGAGATCCGCAGTCATCACAGGCATGTATCCGTCGTCAATCGGCACGCACCACATGCGGACGGCGCATACCAATCCTGCGGCGCCTGAACTGCCGACGCCTTATTCCGCGGTTCCTCCCCATTATGTGAAATGTTTCAGCGAATATCTTAGGGCTGCAGGCTACTACTGCACGAACAATGAGAAGACAGACTACCAGTTTGAAAGCCCTTTCACAGCTTGGGATGAGCTGGGTCCGAAGGCGCACTGGCGGAACCGCAAGGACAATGAACAGCCTTTCTTTGCGGTGTTCAATCCGACTAGGACCCATGAGAGCGGGATGTGGGAGAAGAACTGTCCGGAGCACAAGTTCGATCCTGCGAAGATAAGGCTGCCGCCGTATTTCCCGGATACCCCCGAGGTGCGCAAGGCGATGGCCAGGATGTATACGAACATCGAGCTGAGCGACGTATATTTCGGCGAACTCCTCAAGCAGCTTGAAGAGGACGGACTTGCTGAAGATACTGTAGTCTTCCACTGGAGCGACCATGGTCCCCTTCCTCGTGGTAAAAGATGGCCTTACGATTCAGGGATCCGTGTTCCGATGATCATCAGATGGCCCGGGAAGATTAGGAAGGGAACCATCAGCAGACAGCTGGTCAGCACGATCGATCTCGGGCCGACAGCGCTTTCGATCGCGGGAATAGATGTTCCGGCGCATATGCAGGGGCAGGCGTTCCTTGGGGACCAGAAGAGGGATCCAAGGAAATATGTCTTTGCATCGCGCGACCGATACGATGAGTCATACGACATGGTCCGTGCCGTGCGCGACGGACGTTTCAAACTCATCCGCAACTATCATCCTGAGCTTCCCTACAATGTGTGGGTGCCGTATCTGAACAGACATCCGATCATGCAGGAGATGTGGAAGCTGCACGCTGAGGGAAAACTGGAAGGGCCGCAGAAACTTCTTTTCCAGGACAGCCGTCCCGTCGAGGAGCTTTATGACACCAGCAAGGATCCATGGGAGATAAGGAATCTTGCCGGTGATCCGAAGTACGGGAAGCAGCTCGTGAGGCTGAGGAAGACTCTCGACGCGTGGATGGAGGATATAAAGGACATGGGAGCTGTCGATGAGTCTGTGATGGTAAGGACCTGGTATCCGGAAGGGAAAAGGCCGGCCACCGCCGCCCCGGTTTTCGTTCCGATATCCGCAGGCGCACCAGGTATTGAACCTGCAGCGGGTGATATCACTGTCAATGGTCCAGCGATGCTGCAGATATACTGCGCGACACAGGGGGCGTCCATCGGGTACAGTATCGGAGACGGAGATTCCGGACGCTGGGAACTTTATACAGGGCCCCTGCGCCTGACAGGAAAGGGGAAGGTGACTGTACGTGCCAGGTCGGTCAGGATAGGATACAGGGAAAGCTCTGAAAAGACGATCGTGATAGATATCCGTTAAAGCAGGTTCAGGTTGTTCCTCAGGTTGTTCCGGATCCTTATAATTCTCTGGAAGGCGGTCTCGACGTCCTCCTTGTCCGGAGCAGACGTCCCGTATTCGATCTTGGAATAGATGAAGAAGACCACCAGGACGTCCTTGCTGAGGTTGTAGTCCACCCTTTCCAGCGAGGCCCCGTAGTTGAAGAGCTCCATGTTGTGCTCCCTTCCAAGTCCGGCCACGTCTAACAGTTCCCGTGTAATCCTGAAGCAGATGCTTATGTTCTCTGATGGATGCTTCCCTGAAAAGCTGTGGAACCTCTCGATTATGCCGAGGCATTTCCTGATCCTCCTCCTGCGCCTGAGGAAGTTCCTGAACCTGAGCAGAGTCCTGTAGGAGGCGTATCCCAGCAGCAGAAGAAGCATCATCGCCAGCCCCTGGAGCCCGAAGAGCCAGAACAGGAACTTTTTGATCCCGCCCAGGAAGAGGTTCGCCATCACTGATATGTTGTATTTGAGATCCGACAATATGCCCTTGAATTTCTGAATCCATCCGGCGCCTTTAGGCTTCTCATACGGATTTTCACCGGAAAGCCTGCTTATCGTGTTCTTTAACTCGGCCTCGCTGACAGGTATGTTTACGGCGATCTTCTGGAATATGTTCGGTTTTGGAATCTCATTTTCTCCGGCCTTGAAGGAGTGTTTGTCCCTTTCAGGGATGTGTTTTATGAAATTCTTCGTATGGCTTGTAAGTTCAGGCGGCTTCAGCCTCCATTCGTCGCCGAAGGGATCCTTGAAAGAGCCGATGATGATCGGGCTTGTCCTGGATATAACCTGTCCGGGCGGAGTGCCGTCGAAAGTAAGCCATCCCTTCCCCTCGATGAAAAGCTGCGCCCAGGCATGGGCATGGTATTCATGGACCTCGAAGACGCCGTTGAGGGCGTTGTAGTTGCCCGGCGAGAACCCGAGGGCGAGGCGCGAAGGTATCCCGGCCATCCTCGCGAGCACCGCAAGGGAGGTGGCGAAATGCTGGCAGTTCCCCTCCTTCATCTCGAAGATGAAATAGTCGGCTATCTCCCTGTCCTCGGGGACCTTTGCCGCGTCCATCCTGTATTTGAAATTGTTCCTAAGGTAGTCGCGGAGCATCAACGCCTTCGAATATTTGTCATTTTTCCCTGCGGTGACAGATGCGACCAGCTCCTCCAGTCTTCTGCTCATGGCGTCCCTGGGGAGCGCCATATAATGCTGCTGCTTCAGCTTCTCATACCAGAGCAGTTCAGGTTTGAGCTCGCGGCTTGCCGTTTCAGAGGTGAAATTGGTTGAAATGACGGTGTATGAGAATGGCGGTTTCACAGATTCGGGATTCGTCAGCCTGCAGTTGTAGAAGGTCTTTTCAGTGGGAGGAAAATTGCCCGGCGGAAATTCGTAATGCCTGGACATGAACGCGCCGTAGAGCACGGACGAATACATCTTGACGACAATGAACTGCTGTATTATCGACGAGCCTGCATATTCTTCGAAGGAATTCCTTATCTTCTGCTTCTTCATCTCGGGGCTGGCGTTCCATTTGTGGCCGTCGTAGACGTCGTACAGGGATCCCAGCCAGTACAGCTTTACAGGTGAATTTACGCGGAAGACCATGTCATTCCCAGGCGGCCCTCCGCCGTTGCCGTCACCTTCGACGCTGTCCTGCGACTCCGAATTGTCGGACGTCTGGACGCCCTTTCCGGATTCGGATGCATTTCCGGTGGAGATCTGTGATTTTTCCCCGCTGTCGGAAGACCTCCGCACCTCGGAGCTGAACCAGCTGTCATACTCCGGGGGCAGGTAGTTGACGTTTTCGTTCAGGAATGAAGTGGTGACAAAACCGAATCCAGTCTTGGCGGGAGACGGGAAGAACGTGCTGAAATAAAACCAGAACAGCACGACAAGGAGGAGATGGATCCCGAAATAATTCCAGTTGAGGATGAACGGGCGCATGGAGAATTTTATCGACCTGTCTCCGGAAAGGGGGATCAGCCTGGAGGAATATGCCATAAGCATGCCGGTCACCAGCACCAGCGGGAGGAAATATATGAATGCGTTCCTGGGGAACACGGATCCGGAGATGAGCAGGATCAGGCTTATCACCGACTGTATCCCGTAGTCCTTGGCATTGAGGGTTATGCCGAAGCTCAGCCCTATTATGCAGAGGAATTCGATCAGGTACTTCTCAACCGTGACATGGGAGTACGCCCGGTAGATGAGCCAGACGATCGCCAGAGCCAGGATCGTCACCTGTATCATCTTCCTGGTGAAAGAGCCAAG
>CAZDNQ010000359.1:0-5271 GCA_964506605.1 uncultured Victivallis sp.
TTGTAGTCCAGCAGATACTCGTTGAAAATGCGCAGGTGATATATGAGCTGGGGCTGGGGACGAGCAACATAGGGCAGATAGAGACCAATATAAACGAGTTCACCAAGCCAGCCAAGAAAGACGGGAAGACGCCTGAGGCCGTGCCTGAACCTGAGAAGAAGAGAGGTGAAGCCAGGAAGATCCAGATTGATGATTTCCAGTTCAACGGCGCAAAAGTTTCCATGAGCGCCGTGATACTGCAGGGGAGCAAGGCGACAATGCCTATTCCTGATATCCATATCACCGGAATAGGCAAGGATGGGGGAGGCACTTCCTGGAACCAGGCGATTTCGGAGATATATGCATCCATTTACAAGTCGCTGATGGATGTGGTTGGCTCCACAGGAACCGTGATCAAGGAGACGGGCAAGGGAACCTGGGATGCGATAAAAGGTGTCTTCAAGTGATTTTTGAATTCGTCGGGAAGAGGATGTAGAGTATCAGCATAAAGCAATCGGGAGAGATACCACATGTGGCGTTTGTTACTTGTCATGGCTGCGGCGATGCTGGTGTCGGGCTGTGTCTTCACCAGGGAGAGTTTCACTCCTGTCAGATATTTCGACATCGGAAATCCGGATCCTGCGAAGTTCGCCGGCATACATCTGAATGTCGGGCAGTTCTCCGTAGCGGGCCCGTACAGGCAGGAGATGGTCATAAGGACTGTCGGAAACGAGCTGGTCAAGGACAGCTTCAACAGGTGGGCGCTTCCGCCCGACGCCATGCTCTCCCGCTATTTCAGGATCGCCTTTGCAGAGGGGAGGGGCAGGACGGATTACACGTTGAGCGGCAGCATACTTTCATTTGAGGCGGACTTGCCGAAGAAGGAGGCGGTCCTGACAATTGAATACAGGCTGGTTCCTCCAGCCGAAGATACGGTGGCGGCGGCCGTGGAGAAGACCTGCACGTTCCGCGGGAAGATTGAAGGAAACGGGGCCGAGGCTTTTGCAGGCGCCATGTCCTCGGCGGTTGCGGAATTCGCAAATTCCCTTGCCGGTGCAAGGGCGGGGACAGCAGTAAAAACAAAATAAGGGGGATCATCCCATGAAACTTAAGAAGATACTTTCGGAAAAGGCCAGGAGCAACGACATCTATTCGATCAAGTCGAATGCGACACTGAAGGACGCCGTCCTGAAGCTTGTCGAATTCAATGTCGGCTGCCTTCTCGTGACGGATCCGGGGAATCCAGACAAATACGTCGGGATAATCGCCCAGACCGACATAATCAGGAAATGCGCCGAAGGTGCCGACTTTTCCGCGGTCAAGGTGGAAGACACGATGGTGAAGCAGATGATAGTCGCTATGGCGGAGGACGAGTTGGAATACATAGTCAAGGTCATGAACAGGCACAGGATACACCATATTCCGGTGATCGAGAAGGGCAAGATCTGCGGCATAATCTCAATCACGGACATCGTCGGTTCCATGTATGAGGAGGACGAGATAAAGATCCGCTACCTCAGCGACTACATGGGCGGGACATACGGCAGCAATGTGTTCTGAGATGTGACCTGATACTCGTAGCTCGAAACTTGAAATTGCGTTTATTGATGTCAATGCATCATTCGAAGTTCGAAGTTGGATGTTCGATGTTCAAAAGATGTTCCACAATCATAAGTCTTCCAAGGCCGGTTGTCCTCATATCCGAAAAGCGCATCCGCAGGAGGATCTCCTCCCTTGCCAGGCGGATAAATTCTGACTATGAAGGCAAGGAGCTTGTTCTCATCTATGTCTCGCATGGCGCCGTCATCTTCGCCGCGGATCTCGCCAGGCAGATAAAGGTGCCGATGAGGATCGGCAGCATCAGGGCATCGTCCTACTCAGGCAGGAAAAGCTCCGGGAAGGTCAGGCTGGATTCAATGCCGGAACTGGATATAAAAGGGAAGCATGTTCTTGTAGTCGACGACATCCTGGACAGCGGAAGGACGCTTTCAAAGATAGTTGAAAAGCTGGAAAAGCTCAGGCCTGCTGAGATCAGGACATGCGTGCTGCTTGACAAGAAAGCCAGGAGGAGCGCATCTCTTGAGGCGGACTATTCAGGGTTTGAAATTCCGGATGTCTTCGTGTACGGATACGGGCTCGATTACGATGAATACTTCCGCAATCTCCCGTATGTCGCCTGCCTGAGGAAATAAGCTGGAAATATGCTGTGCGCAGAGGCATCCGGCTTAACTAGGAGATGTTACTCCGTGAAAGTCAAAAGCACGGAGAAGATTTTATTCCTGCAAATTCCACAGATGTTGAAAACATTGTTGTTAGATGTATGTTTGGAAATGTACTTTAACATGGAGTTTCAATGAAAAATACCAACGTGACGCTTGTTCCTGTGGAGAGGATTGAGAACAAGATACTGCTTGTCAGAGGCCAGAAGGTAATACTTGACAGGGATCTGGCGGAACTCTACAACGTGCCGACAAAAGTTTTCAACCAGGCCGTGAAGAGGAACATGCAAAGGTTTCCACCCAATTTCATGTTCAAATTGTCCGGCAGGGAAAAGGATGAACTGGTCACAAACTGTGACCGGTTCAACAGCCTTAAACATTCCTCTTCGAGGCCATATGTATTTACGGAACACGGTGCCCTTATGTCCGCCAATGTTCTCAACTCGAAACGGGCGATCAAAATGAGCATCATGATCGTGGATGCTTTTGTGCGTCTTAGACAGATGGCCCTTACACACAGGGAACTTGCCATAAAATTGAAGGATCTTGAGAACCGCATGGACATGAACGACCAGAACGTCGTTGCAATAATGCATGCACTAAGGGATCATCTGAGACAGCCTCCTCCTCCTGCCAGGAAGAAGATCGGATTCCATACCGACTGAAAAAGTTCACTTATAAGAGGAATGTCACCCGTTGTTTTGATTAGTTGGGAAAAGAAGAAGATGATGATATGAGAAAACGACCCTTTATTGCAACGATGCTCTTATTTCTTGGCCTATGTGCAGGCGTGTATGTATATATGCACGTGCATCATGGCCGAGTGTCTACGGTTGACAGAGAGTCTGAGTGGCAGAAGCTTAACGATGAATTCATGTCGCTTTTCAAGCAATGCCTTTATGATCAAGCTGAGCCACTTTTTATACAGTCTCTGGCAATCGAGGAAAAGTTCCTTGCCCACGCCATCCCAGCTTGGTGTTGAGTCTGGAGGTTCTTGCGGAGCTGTATCGGAAGACCGAGAGGGAAAAGGAAGCAGTGGAAATGGAGAATCGGGCGACCGCTATAAGGGCGATCAAGAAATAAAAACGGAGCTGGAGCCCAGCCGGCTTAGGTTTTCTCAGAGAAGTGCAAGAAGGACTGAATAGAGTATCAGTTCTCTTTTTCTTCCGGGGGGACTTCCTCGGCATCAAGCGCATCGCCTTCGGGAAGTTCCTCTGCTTCTTCCTCATCGCCCTCTGCGCCTTCTACGGCGGCTTCGTCTTCGGGCTGGTTGTCGAGGAGCCAGTCGGAAAGCGCCTGGTGGTTTGGTTCGCAGGATATCTTCGCCTGGCAGCCGCAGCAGCGGAATTCCTTGATCTTCCCGCCTTCGACGACGGGGGTCGCCTCGTAGTCATGGTCGCCTTCGGGGCTCAGGTAGACGAGCTTGCTGCGGACAGTTGCTCCGTCGATGACTTCCTCGATCTCGCTTGCGCCGCATGATGGGCAGACAAATACCAGTTCGTCGTTTATGTTCGGCATATCCGTTATTCTCCTTAATGGATTTTATTTTTTAGTAAAGTGCTTACCATAAGTTTGCACGGAAGGAATTCAATGAGCCAATCAATTAAAAACAAGAGAAAATTCATAGAAGGAACAGGTAGGGAACCGACATTGATTTGAGGGGGCTTATTTGAACAGGGTGGGGAACTCGTCGTTGATGTCCTCGACATTCTTCGCGGTGATGTAGAGGAAATGCTCGTTGAAGACCTGGGCCTGGCTCTTTTCCGACTCGTTTGAGCCCGCCATGAAGTTGGCGCCGGGCAGGAATGTTATCGCCGCTATGACGACCTTGTGCTTCAGCGCCTGGTCGATATACTTCAGGTTGCCGCCGAAGAGAACAAGATATGGCGAGTTTTCCTCGTTCCAGAAGGTCACGGCCTGGACATTTTTCGGGAGACCCACGAGGGAAATGACGAGTCCGGCCTCCTGATGCTTCTTGATTATCCTGTCGAACTCCTGCGCGCTCAGCCAGTAGTCATTGCTCTTTGACGGCTCCACCCTCTCGACGGCGCTTATGCTGAATCCTGAGAGCTTAAGACCCTTCTCAAGCCCGGTGATTATGTTCTTTGAGACACCTGATCTCGGAAGTTTTGTGTTCACCGGAAAATCGATGATCAGCACTTTGGTCCTCTTGTCGTCGTATTCGCTGAATTTGAGCTGCTTGCCAAGTATGTCGCCGGCAAGCGTCATGTATTCCCTGTGCTTCTTCGCGCTGACCTCCTCCTTGCCCGCCATTATGGATATGGCAATGTCGTAGACTACGAGGGAGAGGATGAAGATGCTGATGATCATGACGACGACCTTGTAGACCGGAGATTCGGACTTCCTGAAGGGGATATAGATCAGGAGAAGCAGTGTAAAGGAGACAGACAGCAGCAGGAAATAGTAGAAATTGGACATTTACGCTTCCTGTTTTTTCATCAGTCCGTTTTTGCCGGAGCTTTTACATCCCAGGGTCAATCCCCGAAACAGTAAACTGGCAGATCCCAGCATATTTTCTTGATCATGAAGAACGGGGCGCTCACAGCCTGCGCTGAAATCAGCCTCACAGGCAGTCCCAGGCACAGCCATCCCCAGTACATCCCGGTGGTCATCGGATCATCGGACTCCGTGAAGAAGGCGACCGGCATCCCAAGCACTATCCCTAGAGGCCAGCCGCCGGCAATGCCAACAGTGTCGCCGATGACGGCTCCGGTCTCGGCCGGAACTTCCACGAATGCGCTTTTCTCGTGGAACTTGTTGGCGTAATTGTTCGGCTGGAAATATTCAAAAGGCTGGGGCTGGTTGTCCGTATCCAGGGAATAAAGCTCCAGCGACAAGATGACAAATGCCGTAAATATGAAAACCGTTTTCATTTATAAAACCTTTATGTTGCTAATTGTCTTATAATAGTCTCAATGAATTTCCTTTTCAACGGAGCGCGGGTTTTCCAGCCCGCGACACTCTATCTATGGCGGGTAAGAAAACCCGCCCTCCGTTATTTTTGGAACTCCATGTTGTTTTGAGACTGCTAGTATATCAATGACTGCCGGGC
>CAZDNQ010000360.1:0-5265 GCA_964506605.1 uncultured Victivallis sp.
AGACCGTGCCTTACCTCTTCCAACGTGGACATTCCGGTCGAGAAAATTGCCGGTATGCCGGTCTTGCCCAGTGCTGAAAGCAGATAGTCGTTGTTCATGTCTGCCGACGCGATCTTGATGGCCTCGGCTCCTATCTCCTCCAGGATTGCAAGACCTTCAATGTCGCATGCCGTCGAAAGGAAGGCTATTTTCTGCTGCCTGCAGTAGTCCTTGAGATCCTTGAACTGCTTTACGGAAAATTCAATCGAGTCGTACCAGTCCTTCTTTGTCCCGCAGCTGAGGCGTCCCGTGAAATATCCCGGCATCGTCGAGTTCTTAGATTCGCTCGAGGTATATCTGAAGGTCTGGAACTTCACGCAGTCGGCGCCTGCCTCCTTCGCCTTCTTCACCAGCTGCAGCGCAAGGTCGAAGTCGCCGTTGTGGTTGATGCCGGCCTCGGCGATGATGAACACATGCCTGTTCTCGGATATATTCTTTTCAAACCAGCCCATATTCAGTTTCCTTTCTGTTCTCCGGCCTTTCAGGCCAGCTTCAGCTTTTCCATCAATGCCGCGCAGAGCACAAGATCCTTTTCAGAATCGATGTCTATCGAATAGACCGGATCAGTCTCGAGGATCTTCATCCTTTTCCCGTACAAGGTTTCCGCCTCGAGGATTGTCCTCACCTTTATTATGTCTACAAGGGCGTTTATAGAGTATGCGGGTGGCAGAAGCTGGCGCTGATGGTATTTCGCCGTGCTTATGCCGTCCACGAACGGGGCTGAAAATCCGGCTTCGTCCAGTTTCAGCATCCAGTAGGGATGATGCTTGCCCTGTATCCTGTCCACGGTCCTGAGTGAATCGCAGTCGCATGACGTGACGACTTTCATGGCCTCGGTTATGTGTGACGGCTGCCTGAGCGGAGTGGTGCACCTGAGGTTCACCAGATATTCAAACTCGTAATTCTCGTTTTCCTTCAGCCATTTTATCAAGTGGACCATGACAGGTTTGTCTGGCGTGTCCGACTGTGCGAGTTCCGCAGGCCTCAGGAACGGCACTTCCGCGCCGCACTTTTTTGCGACATCCGCAATTTCCTGGGAATCTGTGCTGACGATGACCCTGTCGATTTCCGGGCATTTAAGTCCGGATTCGATGGCATGCTGTATCAGCGGCTTTCCGCAGAGCAGGGAAAGGTTTTTCTTTGGAATCCCCTTTGATCCGCCCCTGGCCATCACGAGTCCTACCGTCCTTGCCTTGTCAGTTTTCATTTGCCCTCGTTAATCATCATGTGTATTTCCGCAGCAAGCTTTTCCGACCATATCTTGAATCCCTTGTCCGTGAGATGTATCCAGTCGATGAAGAGAGTCTCTCTGCAGTCGTCAAGATAGCTGGTTGTGTCTATGAAACGTATGCCTTCTCCGCCGAAACCGCCGCCGTCCTTCCATATCGTATCCTTGAAGATGTCATAGTACTTCCTGAAGTATGCGCATCTGGCGTCATCGGTCTTGAGATATGAGGCCTCATACTGCGAAAGATTTTTCTTGTAGAAAAGTGCGGGTTCGAGGACATACGCGACTTTTATCTTCTTTCTGAGCGCGATGCCGGTGATTACATCCATCTTCAGCCTGTTCAGGAGCAGGGGCACATCGTCCTGCGGAGGTCTTGAGAACGAGAAGTTGTCCTTGAACGGGTTGGTCCATCCCTTGCCGCCCCGCCTTATGAAACGGACAAGCTTCTTGAAGAATCCTCCGTCGAACATGAGCCCGGTCTCGCCGGCCCAGTTGAAGAAGGAAGTGTATTCGTTGTACCTGAGGTTGTCCTGGTAGAATCCAGCCCTGGCCTGCGCGATGTCGTTATATCCGGTAATGCATATTATAAGTTCCGGGTTGAGGTCGTTCATGCTGTATATGAACGACTGGATCTGCTGGATGCTGCAGTACAGCTGGTCCGCCATGTTTATGACGGATATCTCGTCGCCGTAGGTCTTCGAAAGGCAGTTCTCGATGAGATACGAGGGCGTGAATTCGTTCGAGGACGCGCCATAGCCCCAGGCGAACGAACCGCCCAGCAGCAGGCTCCTCCTGCTCTTCAGATCCTTGAATGATCTCGACCTCAGCCCGTACTCATTGGTCTGCAGGGTCTCAAGACGGACATTCGGCCTCGCCCTCCAGGAGAACAGCGGGTGGAATGTGTATCCCATCCAACCGCCCTTGATGTCGTTCCTGATCTTCCAGCCGATCTTTTTGTCAGGGAACGCGTCGCATTCCCACACCTTGGGCAGCTTCCTGTCCCCGCCTGTCTTCTCTTCTTCGCTCATTTATGTTCAGCCATCATTTTGTGGCCCTCTTCGGACGCCGCTATGTTTTCGAACACGGGATCGAACTCCTCGCGGACCTTCCCGATGCACTCGTCATATATGAAGAAACTGTAGTCGTTCTTTATGATGTCCCTGTTCCTGAACTTCCTGTATTTGAGGTTCAGGCTGTCCATCAGCTTGATAACGCCTGTCGGCAATTTTGATTTCCGGAGTGCGGCTTTTCCGTCGCCTTCCAATGCGCTGACGATGTCGGCGGCTGTCTTCAGGATCGCGGAACCGCTGTTCTGCAGCGCGTAAATCTCGTGCAGGAAGACCAGCGTGTCCTCGTCGTAGAAGGAGTGCTTCTCATAGTTTGAGATCATGTCGAACAGCGTATCGAAGTCCGCAGGCGAATTCTTCGCCGTGGCTGCAAGCAGCGGGGCCGGCAGGAGATTCTCGTATATCTTGAGGCTGGAGCCGCACAGTAGAGTCAGGTTTATGAAAGGCTTCCTGGCTATTGCGAAAAGCGCAATGGTCGTAGTTATGCCGTTGCCTATTACTATGTCCTGCTCGGAAATCCATGTGGATATGTCGATCGAACTGTCCAGCTTGATGTTATTCTCCTTGAAGAACGCCTGGTTCCGGTAGCTTCCCTTTTCCTCAAGCGGGTAGGGACGGAAGCTTATCTCATACTTGTCCTTGTCAAGACGGCTGATTATTTCAAACAGTACTTTCAGGTATTTCACCTGCGTGCTGCATTCCTCAAGTATCCGCGGGTTCGTCCTCGTCTCGAAAAGATGCCTGAAGAGCGAGAAACCAGGAATGATGGAATTTATAAGCCAGAAGCTGCCGACAAGCCCGATCCTGATCTTTTCCGATTTCTTCCTAGTGGCGCTGAACTTGATTATGTCGCCCCTCAGGTTTCCGGCGACCTTGAACGTGGACTCGAATTTCTCCTTGTCCGCGCCTTTTGTCTGCATGTAGATATCAGAGAGGTATCTCCTGGCTTCCCCGCCCCAGAGATAGACGCGCGACATCCTGCCCATCGTGCCGGGATCGCCGGCCAGCTTGGCTTCAGACACCTTGTATCCGACGCTGCCCTCGGCGGAGAAGATGAAATGCCTTGCGTCGGCATATGTCTTTATAAGCTTGGAGATCTTGGTCGGTGTCACAAAGAAAACAGCGTCCGGATTCCAGAGCCTGACAGGGAGCGAGAGTACGTTTGTGTTGTTTACGATCAAGCATTCGCATCCCATCCGTTCAAGTATCCGCGCGAGGATGTAGCACATCCCGAAGTCGCGGTTGAACGTCATCGAATGTATCAGGATCTTCCATTTTTTTGATGCCATTTTCATTATTGGGGTTCCGTGCCCTTATATTACTTCGGTAAGTATTGTCGAGTCATTTTTGTCAAAAAGCCTTCCGGTCTTCTCTTTGATCCAGCGCCTTATGTCTTCTGCGTAGAAAGGCGTGCATATGACCAGATGTGATGCGTCTTTGATTCTATCTATGATTTCAGACGGCGTATGTACTGTGATGCCGGGAAAGTAGTCTTTCTTGTACGGATCGGAATCAACGATGCATATGGTGCTGGGCAATGGCTTGAGGCCTTCAATGAACTTCATGCAATTTATGTTTGCAGCCCAGAATATGATGTCCTTTCGCCTGCGGGCCAGAGATCTGATCCTGTCCCTGTCGGCTTCGTTTTTTACTGCAATGCTGTCAATTGTCTTCTTGCCGTCCAGCATGCATGACTTTGCAAGCATATATTCAATGGAGTCGGCCCTTTTGAAGCGGATCTTCCTTCCGGCTCTTCTGAATATCGCCAAAAATCCAAACGGCCTGCTGCAGTCTCCGTGGCTTATTTCAACCATTTCAAGTCCGGCCTGGGCTGCAATCCTGCCCAAACTCACCGGCGAAAAATGGTTTACATGCTCGCAAAGGAGCAGGCCGGCGCGATCCCTGGGATAGAGGTAGACATCAGGGACCTCCAGGATGAGGCGGCCCTTGTCGTTCATCATCTCCCTGCAGGAAGACAGGAATTCCTCCGGATTTGGGATATGTTCAAGGACGAAATATGCCGCAACAATATCAAAGGTTTTTCTGATGCCGTCAATCCTGTCATATGAGCTTGTGCAGCTCTGGTTTATCTCTACAGTGGAAATGCTTCCGACGAGTTTCGAAAGCGAAGATATGAAATCCGGGCATTTGTTGCTGCCGATCTCAATGTAGGAAGACTTCCTTCCTGGCCTGCAGAGCCGCCTTATGATGCCAAGGCGGTTCTGGAGCGAGAAATCAGGATTCTGGTTTGCAGAATGCTCGAATGAGTCCATATAATGCGAATTGAGGCTCTGCTGTGTCGGGCACGGAGATACAAACACGAAACCGCATTTCCGGCAAATGACATTCCTGACGTTCCACTGGGAAATGTCGTTCTTGGTCTTTGTCTTCATCGAGTAAGACCATATTTCCTCCAGATCACGGCTTCCGCAGCAGTCGCAGGTTCTTTTCTTGGTCTTTATTATTCTCATTTAATTTTTCTTCCGTCAGGCCTTTGGAGTTGAGAGAGAGGCTTCAGGCATTGCCTTTTCTCAGGAACATAGGGTTAGAGGCGATTTCAGATTCAATCAGCCGGTATGTGTCCTCCGCGCTGATCAGGACGATCTGCCCTCTGCCAAGATTTGCCGTCATTGCCAGGCCAAGTTCGACAGCCTTCTTATGCAGCTTCGTGAATTCAGGCGCATCTTCGGGCTTGCCCTTGTCATATACGAAATGATAGAACACCTCGCTCCTCTCGACATTGTTCTTCTTGGAAACACCATTGAAAGCCTTGTCGTATCTGTAACCGACGGACAGGGCTTTCTCTACATAGTGGACAAATGTGGAGCCGGCATCGAAATTGAAATTGCAGATCTTCCCCTTCTTCTGCAGGAACTTGTCCCAGAAGGAATCCCTGCCAAAGGAATGTTCAGGGGCGTTTTCCGTGAAATA
>CAZDNQ010000361.1:0-5259 GCA_964506605.1 uncultured Victivallis sp.
GTCCGGAGCGACTGACATAAGAACAAGAAATAAAACAAAGACAAGAGACAATTTCTTAACCAGGTCGCTTCTAGTAATCCGGCTTCGCCGGATACCAGAGCAGAGGCGATAGCCTCGGGGCAGGATGGAATTTTAATCCTAACCCCGATTTATGATTTGCGGCTTGAGAGGAGCGGGCGAGAGAATATCTTGGAATTCATTCGCCAGACAGAGCTTGCAGCCAAGATTTACTTTTCAGGGCGATATGCTAGATTCCCAGTTTCCAACAGGACGAAAGGAATGCCCCTATAATGACAAGGCCAGACAGGAAGGAAGATTTATGGCGTGATCCTGTCCGTATGGACCTGGCTGACGGCAAGATCGGCGCATACATAAACCTCAGGCAGAACCCCGACAGGAACTACAAGCCGCATTTCCACCCCCATTTCGAGCTCCTGTACATAACCAGGGGCGTCAGGAAGCTTGAGTTGAACGGGCGTGAGTACAGCGCCGAAGCCGGCGACCTGATGATATTCCGGCCCGGAGACGCCCACATTGAATTTGCCGGGACCGACACCATCTCCTATTTCTTCTTCCGTTTCAAGCCCGAGGAACTGGCGAAGAAAGGGGTGGAGTTTCCGCGCATAGACAAGATAGGGCCTGTAATCCCTCTGCCCAGGAAGGAGATGTTCTACGATCTCTTCAACAACATGATCGAGGAGTTCGAGAATCCGAAGGAAGGCTCGGATCTTGTGCTTGGCGCCTACCTCGTCGAGTTCGTGGTCAAGCTGAGACGTGCGATAAACGAGATCCTGCACGACCATATCTCCGAGGATGTCGATTCCGTGCAGCTCCGGATCAGCCGTGCGATGGATCTCATGGAGAAGAACCTCGCCGGAAACGTCGACCTTAAGAAGATCGCCGGCAGCGCGTTCATGAGCGTGTCGCATTTCTCCCATACCTTCAAGGAGAAGACCGGCGAAAGCCCGAAAAGCTTCCTAATCCGCGGACGGATGGAGAAGGCGAAAAGGCTGCTTGAGGAGACAGACAGGACAGCCATGGAGATAGCCGAAGAGCTTGGATATGAGAGCCCGTACTTCTTCTACCGGCAGTTCCGGAGCAAGACAGGCATGACCGCCAACCAGTACCGGCTGAGGCACCGCAGAAAAGTGCATACTGAATAGCTGAAGCGTGCATTTCTTTCGAATCCTCCCACATTAAATTCTCATCCTTCAAAAGGAAATCATTCTCCGCATATGCGGAAAAATAAAGGAGTTTTCAATCATGTCTATGAATCCCGAATGGCGCAACAGGATCGACCGCTGGCGCTGGGCGATGCCGAAGCTTTTCTACCTGCAGCTTGGGACCGTCGAGTTTGAAGGCTTCACTACCAAGGAGCAGCTCACCGCCAAAGAGGCTCTCTCTGGCAAGTTCAGGAAGATGCCGGTTGGTGCCGAATGGGGCGCGAAATGGGAATATGGCTGGTTCAAGGGAAGCCTTGTGCTTCCGAAGACCGCCGCAGGCGAACGCATCGCCGCCCGCATAAATGTCGGCGGCGAGGCCGCGATATGCATAAATGGCATGAACTATGGCGCCAATGACATCGGGCACAAGGAGATCACCCTTTCCCGCAATGCCAGGGGCGGGGAGAAATACGACATACTCGTCGAATCGTATTCCGGACATGGCGCGAGAACTTCCGGCGGCGGACCATGCCCGCACGGAAACCATATGGTTCCTGAACCGGCAGAGGCTCAGGTGAAGGTCGGGACAAGCTCCTTCGGGATCTGGGAGGAGGAGCTCTACCAGCTCTGGTTCGATGTGGAGACGCTCATCCTTCTCAGGGATGCCATGTTTGACCAGGAATCTCTCAGGGTGGCCCAGATAGACGAAGCCCTCAAGGAAATGTCGCTGGTCGTGGATCTCGAGCTCCCGAGGAAGGAAATGCTGGCGACCGTCAGGGCAGGGCGCAAATTGCTCAAACCCATGCTGGATCTGAAAAACGGTCCGACCTCGCCTCTGATGAAATGTTTCGGTCATTCCCACATCGACGTGGCATGGCTCTGGCCGCTCCAGGAGACCGAGCGCAAGTGCTGCCGCACCTTCTCATCCCAGCTCGCGCTCATGGAGGAGTATCCGGAATACCAGTTCCTCCAGAGCCAGGCGCACCTTTATTGGATGGTTAAGACGAAGTATCCGGAGCTCTACGAACGCGTTAAGAAGTCTGTAAAGAAGGGGCAGTGGCTTCCTGACGGTGGAATGTGGGTCGAGCCTGACACGAACGTTTCCGGCGGGGAGAGCCTGATCCGCCAGTTCATGCATGGCAAACGTTTCTTCAAGGAGGAGTTCGGCGTCAACAGCGAGCTCATGTGGCTGCCTGACGTATTCGGCTACAGCGGTGCGATCCCGCAGATCATGAAGGGATGCGGCATCAGATATTTCTCGACGCAGAAGATTTTCTGGACATACAACGGCGGCGAAACATTCCCCTACAACCTCTTCTGGTGGGAGGGCATCGACGGCACGAAGATCCTTTCGTACCTTCACAACGACTACAATTCCGAAGCGAAACCGACCCATGTGATGAGGCGCTGGAACGAGCGCGTCCAGAAGGATGCGGCGCACTCCGCCAGGATGTTCCCGTTCGGCTGGGGCGACGGCGGCGGCGGACCTACCCGCGAACATCTCGAGTTCCTGCGTCGTGAAAAGAATCTCGAAGGCCTGCCGCGCTGCCAGATCGGCACGCCGGTTTCCTATTTCGACGATATAAGGACGGACAAGCTGCCGACATGGGTAGGCGAACTCTACTTCCAGGCCCACCGCGGCACATACACGACACAGGCGAAGACCAAGCAGGGCAACAGACTCAGCGAGAACTCACTGCGTGAAGCGGAACTCTGGGGCGCTGTGTCCGGGATTCTTTCCGGATTCAAGTATCCGCTCCAGGAAATCGACATGCTCTGGAAGGACGTCCTTCTCAACCAGTTCCATGATATCATTCCCGGCTCTTCGATACAGAGGGTATATGACGAGGCCGAGGCTGCGTATGCCAATGTGATCTCAAAGGCGCGTACGGTGGCTGAAAAGGCCTGCAGCAAGATGCTGAAGTCGGACAAGGAGCAGGTCACGGTATTCAATTCACTCTCCTGGGACCGGGACGCAGTTGTCGAACTGCCAGCATCATTTTCCGGAGCTGAGACATCCGAGGGGAAATCTCTGCCTGTGCAGAAGCATGACGGCAGGACTTTCGCACTGGTCAAGGATGTACCGTCTGTCGGCTGGACGCCTGTCAGCAAGGCGGCGCCTGCGAAGTCCGCATCACCCCTGAAAGCTTCCTTGAAGGGCCTTGAGAACGAATTCCTGAAGATAAGCATCAACGCCTCAGGTGAGATAAGCAGTTTTGTTGACAAGCAGAACGGGCGTGATTTCGCCGCAGCCAATTGCAACAGCATCAGGATGTATAAGGATGTCCCGAGTTCATACGACGCCTGGGATATAGACAGCATGTACAAGATGCAGCCTGTGGAGCTGGGCGCCAAGGCCAAGGTTGAAGTCATCGCAGAAGGGCCGGTATTCGCGGCATTGAGGGTGGAGCGCATGCTGAACACCTCCAAGATGGTCCAGGACATCGTAATTTACGCTGGCAGCCGCAGGATCGACTTCAAGACGCGGATCGACTGGAGGGAAAGCCACAGGATGCTCAAGGTCAACTTCCCTGTGAGTGTAAAGTCGGAGGACGCCCTGCACGAGATCCAGTTCGGGCATATTCGCAGGCCGACACATGCTTCCCGCCCATATGACGAAAGCAGGTTCGAGGTGTGCAACCACAAGTGGACGGCCCTTGCCGAAGAGGCACGCGGCGCAGCCGTTCTCAACGACAGCAAGTATGGCGTCAATGTCGAGGGTAACAGCATCAACCTGACTCTGCTGAGATCGACGCTCGCGCCCGACATGAACGCCGACAAGGGCGTGCAGGAGTTCACCTACTCGTTCTACTGCTGGAATGGCGCGTTCAAGGACAGCGGACTTGTCCGATCTGCCTATGAGCTCAATATGCCTGCGACAATCGCCTCTGGCAGTTCAGAAAGGAAAAGCCTGTTCAGCTTGTCTGCAGACAACGTGGTCATAGAGACGGTCAAGCCGGCCGAGGACGGTTCCGGTGATGTAGTGGTCCGTCTTTATGAGTCAGGACGCACTTCGACATCCTGCGAAATCCGCACGGAACTGCCCTTTAAGAAGCTGGTTGAGACGGACATGCTCGAGAACCGGACAGGCGACCTGAAGGCTTCAAATGGCATGTTCAGGCTTGATTTCAGGCCATTTGAGATCAGGACGGTCAGGCTGGTACGGTAACTCAGCCACAGACTTTCACGGACTGAGACACAGACTTTTGCAAAGAAGACTAATCCGGAAAACAATTCAAGAGATTCTTCGCGAATGGAAGAGTCTGTGTGCTGGTCTGTGAAAGTCCGTGGCCGTCCCTACTTAACGAAGGCTGCGGAAAGGACGTTGATCTCCCTGCCATCGCTTGTCAGGGTGACAGTAGACTTCTTTGTGATGACTCCTGAATATTTCCCGCCGTCGGCCCTTGGAGCTGTGCTTCCTGCAAGCTCGTGCAATATGTCGAGCTGGTCTGCAGCTAGAAGGGAGATGGCGTTTTCAGTATCGCTGTTGAGTGAAGCTACGGCGATAATTCCTATTTTTCCATTGGAAATTTCAGAGTACTGCGTGTCGTCGATAATCCCCTGTGCCAGCAGGTTGTCCAGCACATCTGTCAATTTGCTGGAATCCACATGCACCATGAGCGGTACAGCCCATAAGGCAGATGTTGCAGTAGTGTAGTTGCCGACTCCTGCTCCTTCTACGCCGTAGAAGAACATATAGAGGCCTGATTCGAGCTTGCCGGCAAGCTCGGTGTCATCCTTGGATTTCGCCAGGGTGCTGTCGATCCACATTGTCTCGTAGGTGTCGCCGGGATTTACAGTTCCATCTATCCATCCGTTGCGGATGTCCAGGAAGTTCTGCAGGCCCATGATATCCGCCTGAAGTGGTATAGAGACAGGTTTTGCAGGCTCATAGCAGGACATGTCGAAATAGTTGGTCGCAAGCGGGTCTGGCATCAGGCAGCCTTTTCTTGTGGCGACGGTATGGCTCGCCGTTCCCTTGGCGGTATCCGGCATTGTGTTGAAGAAGAAGTCGAAGGTATGTTCACCTTCAGTATTCACGAGTGCGGAATACTTGAATATGCCCTTTGCATCAGTTTTTGCGAGGGTGGATGTA
>CAZDNQ010000362.1:0-5249 GCA_964506605.1 uncultured Victivallis sp.
AATCCAGATGGCTGTTGCATACGTAGAAACCGCGCCCGGTATCCTTGTCGACCAGCCTGGCCCAGGTGCAGATGCGGACCCACCTGTTGCCCCAGTGGCTGCTGCCCGGCTCTTCGGGAGTGTCGGAATACCAGAAGGTGCCTGTCTGGCCCTGGTCAATTTCCCGGCGCCTCTTGAGATAGAAGACAGCGCAGCTCTCGCCGCCCAAGTCCTTCTCCCTTCCAAACCCGAATGCCGCGTATTCCTTAGTCAATGCCAGCAGGTCATCCCGCTGTTGCGGCACCATCTCCTGGAAACCCACCACATCGGGCAGACGCGACGTCAGCACTCGGGCGGCGACCTCCCGTCGGCGTTCCCAGCTGCGTTCTCCTGAATCAGCCGGAACGCGGATGTTGAAAGTCATCACCTTGAGCGTCAATTCCTGTCCAGTCATGCCATCACCTTTCATAACTCCCGTAGCCGGGAAACAACCAGCTACAGGTAACATTGTCATAAGCAATGGAAATACTTTCATAAAGATACACATATGGCAAGCTCCGTAGTATATTTGGACAGGTTCGCTCGACTCCCGCTACAGGCGATGCACGACTGAAGCCCGAACTGTAAAACTTCAGAACTGCTCGAGGAAGCGCATGTCGTTCTCGTAGAGGTAGCGGATATCGTTTATCCTGTACCGGATCATCGCGATGCGTTCAATGCCCATGCCGAAGGCGAAACCGGTCCATTTTTCCGGATCGTATCCGACATTCCTAAGAACGTTCGGATTGACCATGCCGGCGCCTGCGATTTCGAGCCAGCCGGAGAACTTGCAGACACGGCATCCCTTGCCCCCGCACATGATGCAGGAGAAATCGCATTCGACGCTGGGTTCCGTGAACGGGAAGAAGTGGGGCCGCAGGCGGAGCTGTGTGTCGGAGCCCATCATTTCCCTGCCGAAATAGAGGAGAGTGCTCTTCAGATCCGCCATAGAGACATTTTTGTCGATATACAATCCCTCGATCTGGTGGAAGTTCATGCTGTGCGTGGCGTCGGGCGTGTCGCGGCGGAAACACCTGCCGGGGGAAACAATCCTGACAGGCGGCTCGTTCTTCTCCATGTATCTTATCTGTACTGTGGATGTCTGGGTGCGGAGAAGGCGTCCATCGCCGAAATAGAAAGTGTCCTGCGGATCCCTGGACGGATGGTCAGCGGGAGTGTTGAGCGCGTCGAAGTTGTGATGGACGGTCTCGATCTCGGGGCCTTCGGCGACGATAAAGCCCAGCCTGCGGAAAACGGCGACGCAGTCGTCGATGACCTTGGATATGGGATGTTTCACGCCGATCGGCCATTTCCTGCCTGGGAGCGTGACATCGAATGATTTCGCTGCTTCCTTCCTGGAGCGTGCGTTCAAATTCTCCTTCGCCTCTTCGAGAAGGGTTTCGAACCTGTTCTTGGCGACATTGAACGCCTTGCCGAACTCGGGCTTCTCCTGCGGTGGTATGCTCTTCATTTCAGCGCTTATCGCCGGGAAGAATCCGTTCCTGCCGATCATCTCGACGCGCAGGCTTTCAATCTCAGCTTCGGTGGAGACGGCCTTCAACGCCTTCTCGGCATATTCGACCTTCGCCAGCAGCTTGTCTTTAAGTTCGTTCGCCATATAAATCCAGCTCCATTTGGAAAACGGATGAAAATAGCCTCATAAACGGAATTTGCCACTAGGAAAGCCCAAAATTCAGCAACCGTTGAGCAAAGAGGAGAGATTCACGCCTGCTCCGTTCAAGACGCCAAGATTGAATTCGCGGCATGAACTGGAAAATGCGTTGCGGGGAAATGCTATTGCCTGGAGCTAATCAGATAATATATGGAGACTGGGATGGCGACAAGCGCTATGGGAACTATTCCGAGCATCAGTCCGCCGGTCACTGTAAGTCCGCAGACCGCGGCCAGCTGCTTTCCTGAGATGACGACAACAGGACCTGCAGTGAAGCCTATGCCTATGACGCTTTCATGCGATCCCCCTGCCCCGACAGAGGCATTGCTCAGGACCATCGCGTAGTACAGCGCGGAATAATATGCGAATCCCGCAGCTATGCCATAGATTATCTCCCCGCAGACGATCATCGGAATGTCAACGGAAAACATCGCCATTGCAAATCCAACCGAGAGTATAATGGATATCGCAGCGAGAATTGCCTTCCTCCCGTGCCACCAGGCGGTCGACGCCATGAGCAGGAATGAGAACGTCCTGGCGAAATCTATGAATGACGCCAGGAACGAGGCTTTTGCGACAGCTATGCCCATTTCCGCGAACTTCCCAGGTATCAGCGAGGCGAGAATCTGCATCAGCGAATATGAGTATCCCATAGACCATCTGCTTGAAAACAGCATCCCCTTCATATCCCCGAACGAGATCCTGCCAGCTTCGCCGGCATCCTCTGGAGGCGACATTATATGATGAGGTATCACCCTGGGCAGGAAGAAGACGAGCAGCATTGAAAAGACTACTATCGCGCCGGCAAGGAGGAATATCCCGCTCTTGAAGGCTGAGATAGCCGTACCTGATATGAGCACCGCAATCGGAACAGCCGTGCTCCAACACAGGTTGTAGATCCCGATCGCCTTTGAGGCGCCCTTCTCGTCCAATCCTCCGCTCGCATAGCTCTCGGCGATGGGCCAGGTCATACCGTTGAATACCGAATAGAGGATTGTCATTGCAACAACTGTCAGCGCATATGGGAACATGTATGCTGACAACGGCAGGAACAGCTGTATTGCGATCAACGTGAACAATGCCCGTCTCGGCCCCAGGAGCCTCCAGAATCCGTGTGAAAACTGGGCGCCGGCTATATATGTCGCACCGGTCGCAAGGGCGATCAGCAGATTCTGGACGTCGCTGAGACCAAGCTCATACTTCGCATAGAAAAACACGCCCCTCTGGATAAGTATCGTCGCCAGGCTGAACAGGAATACAAATATGAAGATATAGAACCGCATTGGCTAATCGTGATGGGTGGTTGGATGATTGGACTGCTGGATGGATCGTTGATTATGAAACATATATGTCCTTAACTGTAAAAAAAAACGGCGGCATAATCTACATGCCGCCGTTCAAAAGCAAAATCCAAAGGAATTTTATTTCTTCGTGGAAATTTCCTTCTTGATTTCATCCACCATCTTCATGATGCGCTTCCCGTATTCGACATAGTTGGAATACATGACCTCCTCCTTCGAAGGTCCTTTCTCATGGAAAACAGCCACCATGTGCGGTTCAATGGAGATTCCGCCGTCATATCCATTCTTCAACAGGTCCTTGAGGATCTTACGGACGTCGCCATCGCCTTCGCCCGGGAAGGAGTAGTCGGCCTTGTCGTTGGCGCCCATCTTGCCATCTTTGATGTGTATGTACGCCACATGGTCCCTGACGGCGTTGTAGAACTCCCAGGCCGACTGCTTCCTGTACGGGGGTTTCCCCCTGACATCATCCGAAAAGATAGGATTGCCGGTATCGAACACAAGTTTGAAGCTGGGAGACTTGATGCCATCCATTAGCTTCAACGTGTGCTGATAGGAGAGTCCGCCCCAGTTCATGCAGTTCTCATGGACGCAGAGTATGCCTCCGTCCTCCGCCATCTTCACAATCACCTTCAGTCTCTTGATGACCTCGGCGGCAAAGTCCTCCTCCCTCCGCTCTTTCGGCACCGCGAAGCTCATCATACGGATCATCTTGATCCCGAGCTTCTGCATCCTCGGAACTGCCTTCCTCATCTCCTCATAGCTGGACTCCGGAGATTCGGTGATCGGCTTCGACCAGTTGGCTACGCCGCTTCCAAAGCAGTTGAAGGAGACCTTAGACTTCTTCAGCTTCTCGCACACCTCGGCGAACTGCGCGTCCGTGATTGATGCGAGGTTGCCGTCGTAGAGCTTCCTCGTCTCGATATACTTCCAGCCCAGCTCCTTCGTGGCTTTTATCTGCCCGTCCAGATCAGAGGCCGCCTCATCGGCAAAACCTGTATAATACATAATTCCTCCTTGTGTAGGTACGTCCTTCAGGATGTACCATTCCATCAATCTCGGGCAGGAATGCCCGAGTTACTTCAGATCTCGTTCACCAGATAGTCGAGTCCCATCTTCAGGGAGTCGAACGGGTCGATCCTGCAGGTGTCCTGCTCGATGATGAACCATTCGGTACCGGACTTCTTCGCGGCCTTCACGATCCTCTTCCAGTCGAGGTTCCCGCTTCCGACTTCCAGGATCTTGTGCTGGTTGTCGATAATCCCGTATTCCTTCAGATGGAGGAGAGGAAGCCTCTTGTCGAGCTTCTTGCACCATTCCACCGGATCGCCGCCGCCGTACTGCACCCAGAAGGTGTCGATCTCGCCCTGGAGGTTGACAGGATCAGTCTCATCATAGATGATCTCGAGTCCGGTCTTCTTCCCGAACTTCTGGAATTCGATCGCGTGGTTGTGGTAGGTCAGCACCTGTCCAGCATCCCTGAGGACCTTGCCGGACTTGTCCAGCGCGGCCGCGAGCTGCTTGTAGTCCTGTTCCGTCTTCGGCGAAGTGTGCGGCCATGGATAGGCAGTATACTTGCAGTCGAGGAGCTTGAGCTTCTCAACAACCTTCTCAGGCTGTTCGAGGATCTCCTTGCCGGACTCGTGGGTCGCGCAGCAGACCAGGCCTTCACCGTCAATCATCTTCTTGAGCTCGAGCGTGTCTATCGGACCAAGTCCTGAAAGCTGGACCGCGTCGAATCCTATCGCCTTGACCTTCTTCAGGGTCTTGGCTATATCTTCTGGCGTCTTTAGGAAATCCCTAAGTGTGTACATTTGAGCTGCAATAATTTTCTTCTTCATTTCATTCTCCTGATTTAAACAGGCAAGATGCCTGTTATGCATTATTTTATTTCTTGTTGAAAGAGGCTGCGAAGTCGACTTCACCCTTCTTGACTTCCTTCTTATACTTGGAAGTCTTGACAAGCCCGCCAAGGAGCTTCGCGTATTCGGCCGCGTTGAGAGGCAGCTCGACCGTCTTCTTCTTCATGGATGAAAGTATCATCGCATTGGCCAGCTCAATCGAGTTGAGTCCTTCCTCGCCGCGCACGATCAGCTTCTCGCCATGCTGGGCAGCCTTTGTAAAGGCCTCTATTATCCTCTGGTGCGTGGCGTTCTGGGCCCTGTACGGGATCTCGACGTTCCAGCATGCCGGACCTTCGAACTGCTTGTCAGTGGTCATGCAGTACTTGCTGAGCGGAACTTCAAGGCGGTTGAAGA
>CAZDNQ010000363.1:0-5236 GCA_964506605.1 uncultured Victivallis sp.
GGTTAACTCGCTACGTAAACTCTGGATTTTGCTACCACTATTGCCATAAATAATGTGTTGCTTATGCTTCAGGTCAAATGGAATATCATCAGCTTTTTGAGTTAACAGCAATACTATTTTTCCTAAGGCATGTGCATAACCCACTTCATAAAACACATTTGGGTTTCGACCTGTCATATCCGCAACTATTACATCGGCTTTACTTATTTGATTGAATATTCTCTCAAGAATCCCTTCAGTGAAAATTTGTTCATCAACTCGCTCGGCATACGCACCGACTTCTTTTGCAGCTTCTTTAATACCAAGTTTGTAAATATCATCAAAATCTTCGTTGAAAGGCATTAGAACAAAAACAAATGGTTTAGGAGCAGTGGACAAAGTTTCTTCATTCATTCAAACCAAATAAAAAAAGTTACATAAAGAAATATAACATTTTTGGTTTTTATCTAACTCGCAAGCTGTTTTGTAACAAATTTGCTTCATTATAGGCGTAGTATAATCAAAAACCCTATCCGAAAAGTCAATAACTGGCGTGTTGTAAAATTATCTTGAGTCAGTACATTTCGGATAGGCTCTTTAATGGATGAGTACTCTGATTGAACTATCTGGCACAAACATTCAGATTAATCTAATCCTCCCTGTGAGCAGTTCCTGCATCATTCCTTGCTTGATCTGGCGGGCTTTGGCAAGTTTTTCTTCCAGTGAAGTAATTTCTGAGTCCATATCTGAGAGAATAGTGGCGATAGCAATTTGTTCTGGTAAGGGTGGGAGTGCAATCAGCGTCGACTCCATACTCTCTTTGGTGACGTGCAGCATCGTGCCGCCATTGGAGGCTCGCATTTTCTTTTCTTCTGTTATATCCATAAGTTTGTAATAGAGATACTGTCGAGTTGATTGTTCATCTTGGGGAACCACTTTCCAAATGTGGTAATGATATATTGCTTTGTCTCCCATCCATATATAGGGGCCAAATGTGGCGGACCACATGTATAGCAGATCACCTCGATAGCAGTATTTCTTTTCTGGTAATTGCAGTGTAGAATAGTAATATTCGTTGCCGCCAGTTAAGTTCTGCAATCTTATAACTGGCACTCCTGTGGTTTCCCACTCATGTAGAGCATATGCTCGACCATTATGGAGTGTGCAAACTTTGCTCAATGTCACGGTATTCCAATCTTCTGGAATCGCTCCTACTTCGGTCTGTTTGTAACCTCTTCTTGTTTCAAATCCTAGCAGCCTTCTCTTCCCAGTCAGCAATTCCTGCATGGCGCCCTGTTTGATCTGTCGTTTCTTAGCGATGAGCTGCTCAAGGGATTCGATGAAGGCATCAGTATCGGAGAGAGCTTCGGCGATGGATTCTTGTTCGGAGATTGTGGGAGGAATAGGAATCCTATATTTTGCAATAGAGATACCTGTTAATTGGGGTATACCGGCACTTTCAGTGAAAATGTTAACTTTGTTGTTTATATATTCGGTTAAGAAATTAGTATTAACATTATTTACAGGAAACAAGACTAATAATCTACCAATTGCGCCAAAGCCACCTTTTCTTGCGAACGCCGTTCCTAATCCAACACCTCTGCCTATAATTGTTAAGCTCTCTCCATTGTATTCAGGGATATTGTAGAAACCATAAAGTCCTTCATTTGTAACTGTGTTTGAGAAAACAGGATATTTGAAAATATTATCTTGGTAAGTAGAATAATTCTCTTCTTTTAAATCTCTACCAACTGATATCGACACTAAATCACCAATTGACTTAACTTCCCAATTCTCGGGAATTACCCCCACCTCAGTCTGTTTGTAGCCAGGTGGAATGTTTTCAGCACTGTGTTCTGCAATCATAGCCTGAACCCCATCTTCTCCAGATGCCGGTTCACTTTTACCTCCAGCTCAGCAACGCGGTCGTTCATCTGCGGCATAGGAGTTTCATAGCGTTCGGCAAGCTCCTTCACGCGCTGGGTAAGGGACTGGCTGATCCGGTCCATCTCGCCGTGGATAGCCGTATCAAGTGAAGAGAGCCATTTGTCTTCCACAACCAGCGTTTTGACATCATCTTCTGTGAGCTTGGGGTAGTAATAACAGGCTTTTGAGTCAAGTAGGGACTCGGCTTCCTTAAGGCGTTTTTTCAGGTCTGCTTCTTTATTGGCAAGTTTCAGCCAGTCGTTGAGGACAGCAGATTCGTCCTTTGCTTCCGTATCGCCTTTTACATCCTTCAGGCGTGCAGCGACATTGGCCTTATTCACCTTATCAAGTTCGGAGAATGCGCCTTCTTCGCCGCCCTGTTCCTCTTCCAGCTCTGTAATGCTGGCAGTGATGCTTTCCAGCTCAGAAGTGAGTTTATCGATAGCTTCCTGCTCTTTGGCGAAGTAACGGGACACAATAAACGGCTTTGGCACAAGGTCGCAGGTCCAGCCCTTGTCTTTATCTCTTCCCTTCTTATCTTTCTCAATAATGCGAGAAGTCTCAGTCTTCCATCCCTCGTCAGCTATGAGATAGCAGTCGTCCTGCATCGTTTCCTCCCAGTAATCCATCAGGTGTTGATAAATATCGTACTTATCGATGAGAGGCTTACCTTCATAGTGAGCGAGCAGGTCTTCTGCCAGCGTGGCTATAATTTCCTTTGGATGACAGCCTGCCTGCAACTGCCGGAGCATAGCAGAACTCTTAGTGCGCCAGGAAGCGAAATGCGCATTCATACCGGCTGTGAAAGCAACAAACTCTGGATGCTCGTAGATTGTGGATTTGATATCTGCCTTATCCACAGCAAGGTCCAGATATCCAGGTCGATTTTCTTTGAACAGGGCCTGCCGAAGCTGTGGACAGACATCCCAGTACCGCTGGAGAGCATCCACATCAGCAGAAGGAATGCCTCCATGCAGATGTCCCTCAATATCCTGCAAATCCTCAGCCTGCTGGCTGTCGATATAGCGCGGAAGGTTGAGGTTAAACTCATTCTTCTCGACCTCTTCAAAACTGACCATCCGCGAATATTTCGGGACCTCAGCCTTCTTATTGAAAACATCCACAATCTTGCGGATATCCTGAGCTCGGAGACGGTTCTTGGGACCATCCTTCGTGAAACCCGCACTGGCATCGATCATAAAGATACCTTTGCGGTTTTGTGCGTCCTCCTTGTCAATAACAACGATACAGGCCGGGATGCCGGTGCCGTAGAAAAGGTTGGCTGGAAGACCGATAATTCCCTTAATGTAACCCCTGCGTATGAGGGCACGGCGGATATCGGCCTCGGAATTACCACGGAATAACACGCCGTGCGGCAGGATGCAGGCTCCTTTTCCTGTGATCTTTAGCGAACGAACGATATGTAACAGATAAGCGTAATCTCCCTGCTTGGAAGGCGGAACCCCAAAAGGCTTGAAACGCTCATGGGGATCTTTCATTGGATCAAGGCCAGTGCTCCAGCGTTTATCACTGAAAGGCGGATTGGCAACAACATAATCAAAAGTCTTGAGTGTTTCGCCGTCCTTGAACCTGGGATTTGTCAGGGTGTTGCCCTGCACAATAAGTGCCTCAGGATTCTCATGCAGGATCATGTTCATGCGGGCAAGACCGGATGTAGCTGCGTCTTTTTCCTGGCCGTATAGAGTTATCTTGGTTCTTGCCTCGTCTGCGACCTTCAAAAGTAGCGAACCGGAACCACATGTAGGATCATAGGCCGTAGTGGAACTTGTGGTATTGGCCTGGTTGATTTCAAGTATCCGTGCTATAATTCGACTGACTTCGGCAGGAGTGTAGAACTGCCCTTTGCTTTTGCCGCTTTCCGTTGCGAAGTGACGCATCAGGTATTCGTACGCGTCACCTAAGATGTCGTCACCGTCTGCACGATTCTTCGAGAAATCAAGGGCAGGATTCTCGAAAATGGCAATAAGATTGGTAAGCTTGTCTACCCGTTCCTTACTGTCGCCAAGTTTGTTAGGATCATTGAAGTCCGGCATGTCAGAGTTAGATAGCTGCTTGTTGGCGTTGACAAGCGAACCAATTATTTTCTTATTGATTTGATCACCGATATCTGGTTTGCCTTTGAGTGCAACCATATCCTTGAAGCTTGCACCCTCAGGGATAGTGATAGGGGCAAAGGGTACATCGGCGTATTTGTCGCTGACGTATTTGATAAACAACAGAACGAGTACGTAGTCCTTGTACTGGCTGGCATCCATTCCGCCACGCAGTTCATCACAACTGGACCAGAGAGAGGAGTAAAGTTCGGATTTTTTAAGAGCCATATTAGTAGACCTTGAGTTATTCAATCATTACCTTGCATCGTATTTGCTGATTGGATCTTTACATGTGAGCACGCAGGAATTGTACTAGCTTAACTATGTATGGTTGTTATCGAGGATCAAGAGCTTTTCCCTTTTTGCCGGCCATTAGTGAACAAAATGCTATATGAAGTCTGTTCTCTGTATCTAAATGCTATATGAAGTCTGTTCTCTGTATCTAAATGCTATATGAAGTCTGTTCTCTGTAGCTTGCCTGGAGTTTCACAATAAGAATTTTATTTAGCCCTTAATAACACCGTTTTAGAATTATTTAATGAAATATGTTTAATTACAGTTTTAACATTTTTCTTTTCATTTTAAGGCTCCACTCTTAAGCGAGTCATCCCTTGAAAGCTGAAACAATAAATATTCATACCGGTGACTGAGCCACCGACAAACACAGATTATATGCAGAGAAAAAACGGAAAAAAGTCAGAAAAACAGAACTGCAAGAGTTTTTCCCGCAACACACAGAGCAAAGTGTATGCGACTCTTGCGTAAAATTACCTATTGCCGTTACTTTAAAAGGGCTTCAGAAATATTTGCCTACGTTTTCTATTGCTTTTACAATCAGGGAAACGCACGCATCAATATCTGCCGTATCCAGTACCTCAACGGGTGAATGGATGTATCGAGTGGCTATGCTGACTGTACCTGTAGGGATACCTTCTTTTGTAAGGTGTATTGAGGTCGCATCGGTTGTGCCTCCCGAACCAACGCCGAGCTGGTAAGGGATCTCATTTTCAGTGGCAGTTTCCTTAAGCCACTTAATAATCTGCGGGTGAGCTATAAGGCCTCTTCCGGACGCATCGGCTAATGTAATTACAGGGCCTTTCCCGATTTCCAGGCAAGAATCGGTTTTAGTAATGCCCGGATGGTCTCCAGGAATAGTTGTATCAAGGGCAAGCGCAAGGTTCGGATAAACCCCAAAGGCAGAGGTTCTTGCACCTTTT
>CAZDNQ010000364.1:0-5225 GCA_964506605.1 uncultured Victivallis sp.
CTTCAGTGTCATGTTTTCTATCTTTATGCTCGAGGCGATGCTCACCGAGAAGGCATCCATCGAGAGGCCGAGAGCTATTCCGAATATCGTGATGAAATCCATTATTTCCGTTCCTGTCCAGCCTGCTGGGCCTTCTGCTGTTTGTCCGGAGATTTCATATTCTCCTTGAACCACTTGTTGAAGAAGTCCTCCTTCAGCTGTTCCACTGTAGGCTCGTTCGGGAGAGCGGGACGTTCGGTGGTTACGACTTCCCTTGTGACGGTTTCATCGCCGGATCGCAGCAGGAAAACAACCTTGCTGCCGGGTTTTTTTGCAGATATATATTCTACAGCTTCATTGGAGCCGAAGCGCCCATCGCAGATCTTGTCGTCTATCTTCAGGATCCTGTCGCCGTTTCTTATTCCGCTCTTTTCTGCGGGAAGATCGGACATCACATTGACTATGTCTATAGGAAGGTAGGAGTTGTTCTCCAGTTTCAGCGGGGACGGGCTGTTGCTCATGGAAATCCCGATGAAAGCCTTCTTCTGGAAATTGCGTTCGGTTACAACCGACCTGAGGATGTTCTTAAGGCGCAGGCGCACCTCCGGATCCTTGTTTTCAAAATAAACCTTTTTGCACTCCTGCAGGACGAGTTCGTATCTGTCTTTGCCAGCCTCCGTCAGTTTCGCCTGTGACTCCTCCCTGGTCTCGAACTTCTCCGCCCCGAGTCCGGAAATTAATGCGCCTATCTGGTTGTCGGCAGGAGGGGGTTTTGATTCATCTCCGGCATGGAGAAGAACAGCTGGGGCAAAACCCAAAAACAACAATATTTTGAAAAAGACATTCATCATATATCTACTGCCGGCGAGACGCCGGGGCTCCTTTCTTTCAACTGACGACTGACTACTGTCCACTGACGACTTCCCTAAGCCCTTGGATGGAACTGCTTGTGCACCCGGATAAGCTTCTTCTGGTCCACATGCGTATATATCTGGGTGGTGCTGATGTCGGCATGCCCCAGCATCTCCTGTATTATCCTCAGATCCGCGCCATTTTCAAGCAGGTGGCTCGCGAAAGAATGCCTGAGTGTGTGCGGATGTATGTCCTTGGCGACGCCTGCGATCTTCGCAGATTCCTTGACGACCGCCCAGATGCGTTCACGGTCGAGAGGCTGTCCGCGGTATGACACAAACACGTTCGGTTCATTCGGATCCCCCTTGGCCATCAGCTTCGGCCTCATCTCGGAGATGTACCGGGTGAGAAGAGCCATGGCGGGCTTGCCGATCGGGACTATCCTCTCCTTGTTTCCCTTGCCGATCACGCGGATGATCTCCTCGCCGAGATGGAGGCTTGCGAGCTTGAGTCCGGCGGTTTCCGAGACGCGCAGCCCGCATGAATACATGAGCTCCAGGATCGTACGGTTCCTGAATGTGAGAGGATCCTTTCCGGTCGCGGGGAACGACTTCAGGATGGAATCCACTTCTGCAGGCGAAAGCATGTCCGGCAGGAGACGCCACAGTTTCGGGGAATCCATGACATCTGTGATGTCGCCCCTGATGAGCTTTTCCTGGAACATGTACCTGAAAAGCATCTTTATCGAGACGAGACGCCTGGCCATGGAGGAGGATTCCAGGCCGCGGGCCTTGCAGTCCGACAGGAAATCCTGGATGTCGCCGCGTGTGACATCGTTGAAGTCGTTCCTTCCATGCTCCTTGATGAAGCGTATGAAATCCCGCAGGTCGGTATTGTAAGCCGACACGGAATTCCCGGAAAGACCCTTCTCAATGGACAGGTATCCTGAAAAATGTTCGAGTACTGTTTCCATTATGTATTTTATTCTTAAGTACAAAGGGAGTATATTACACTAAAATACTGTAACTCGCAAAACCAATATGATATTTTGGAGAGATTGAGGGCAATATGGATGTCGCATACAGGGTGACGATCAGGGGGCGAGTGACCGGTGTCGGGTTCAGATATTCGGCATTGGACAAGGCGGAGCAGTTCAAGACGCTCAAGGGGTATGTCCGCAATGCGGACTATGGCGAGGTCGAGGCCTGGGTGCAGGGGGATAGGGATGAGGTGGAGAAGATGCTTGAATGGCTCAGGGCAGGACCTTGCATGGCGAGGGTCGATGAGTTTCTTCCCGTTGTTGAGAAGCCGGATCCTTCAATGACGGATTTTGAGATATTGTAGTTAATCAGGAGCTGCAGATGGAATCAATACAGGCGATCACGCTGTCAGTGATCATCGCAATAAGCGGCTGGTTCAATGACGGTCTCAAGAATCTCGAGGCCGGAAAATTCGACCAGGCGATCGAGTCGCTGACCAAGGTCTATGAGAAGGATGTGCCGGGCAACAGTTTCCGGGCGCTTTCGCTCTTTTTCCGGGCGCAGGCGTATTTTGGAAAAGACGACAAGGAGAAGGCCTGCGCCGACATCCTATTGCTGCTGAGGATGCAGCCGGCGAAGGAGATTGCTGACGAAGGCAGGGCGCTTTACCTGAAATGGGGAGGTGCCCCGGAAAAGCTGCTACCGTCCGCCTCGCCGAAGGCCGTATGGCTGAAATTCCTCGAAGTCGCCGGAAAAGGCGATATAAAAGAAGCTTTGGAAATGACTTCCGGATCATTCAGGGATTTGATCAAGGACGAGGTAGGCGACGACCAGGATGTCCTGAAGGAGCTGCCGGAAAGGTTTCTTTTCGTCCCGGACCGGGAGACGATAGGCGAACAGGAGGAGCTCGGCAAGGCTGAGCTCTTCTTCAAGCTGCCTGATGCCGATGCCGAGGATGCGGACGATAACTGGAAGATGGGATTTGTGCACGACGTGAAGAATAATGTCTGGATGATCGATTCGGTCGATGAGAACATGAAGAACTGGGAGGACGACGGTTCGAGCCTTCTCAAGTCGAATCTTGGAAGGCTGAAGCTGATCGGACAGGCGCTCAAGATATATTCCGCGGAGTTCGACGACCTTTTTCCGGCCAGCCTGGAACTGCTTAGGGAGGGAGGCTACATGGAGGTGGAAGACGCCGTGCTGTGGATAAATCCCGAAGACGGAAGTACGGCGCCGTTCATGTACTGTCCGGGGCTGAAGCAGACGGATGACGTGCAGAAGATCATTGTCGCCGCTCCTGCGGCAGTGGACGGATGGCGCGAAGTCCTTTTCGTCGACGAGCATGCCGAGAAGATGGACGAGGACAAGTTCAAGGAAGCTGCGGCGAAGCAGGGCTGGAAGTTCAAGGGGCTCGTCAAGAAGGAGGAGATCCCGGAGGTGAACCAGGAACAGATCCGTGAACTAGTCAGGAAGCTTGCCGACAGCGACAGCAATACGAGGGCGGAAGCCAGGAAGAAACTCCTCGGGATGGGGGGCGATGCCTTCCCGGTCCTTGCGGAGTTCTCGAACGATCCCGATCCGGAGATAAGGCTGCAGGTGAAGGCCCTGCTCAAGGGGAAATGAGAGGGGCTGTGACCTGAAGCTGGAAACTGGTAACTAGTAACTTGAAACTAGATACTAGATACTAGATACTGTGGATTTGCAGGAGATTGTCTTATGCGTGGGAAGTTGAAATGTTTGAATTTCCTGATGCAGGCCTGAATTGCATTTCGCCAGTCAAGAGTATCAAGCGTCCAGTTTCAAGTTACTAGTTACCAGTATCAAGTATCACTCCATGGCTTCTTGAATTTGCCTGAAACAGATTTATTTTTACATTTCATCCAGCAATCCAGTAATCCAAGGTGCATAGATGCGATGTCCGCACTGCAGCTGTCTCGACGACAAGGTGGTCGATTCCCGCATAACCCGGGAGGGGGCCGGTGTGCGCCGCCGCCGCGAATGCCTTAAATGCGCCCACAGGTTCACCACATACGAGACGATCATCCACGCAGAACTGAAGGTAGTCAAGAAGAAGGGCAACATCCGGGAGGATTTCGACAGGGACAAGCTGCGCGCCGGAATCGCGAAGGCCTGCGAGAAGCGTCCGGTCGGTCCTGAGGATGTCGACAAGGTTGTCGACGGAATAGTGTCCGGCATAGAAAAGGATTTCGACCGCGAGGTCAACAGCAATGAGATCGGGCGCAGGGTGATGAACGCGCTGAAGGAGCTGGACGAGGTGGCGTATGTAAGATTCGCTTCTGTCTACCGCAAGTTCAGCGACGTCGAGCAGTTCATAACTGAAGTAAGGAAGCTTGACCAGAAATGATAAGACTTTCCAGTTCATCTGTAATGACGGTATATGAGGACGGCACGAGGCGGAGCTTCGAGTTCGACGAACTGCAGTCGCGCCTCTACAAGAGCTGTCTGGCATGCGGTATCAGCGACGGCAGCCTGGCCGAGGACATCACGCTCTCCGTCGAATATGTTCTCAAGAAGGTCTCTGCGGGAGGGCGCGTCTTCGCGGTGTCGGAAGTGAACAGCTTTGTCGCCAGGATGCTTGAAGAGGCGGGCTATCCGGAGCTTGCCGAAAGCTTCAGCAGGCAGAACAGCATCCGCAATCTCGACGTGAAACCGGATTCAGCCCTTATCTCAGGCATCGTCTCCAGCCATCTCGCGGTTGAAGGGGAGGAGCTGGAGCTCATAGTCCGCAAACTGGTTTCGTCGTTTGGAATGCTCGGTATCGACCAGGCGTCGCCCGCGCTCATCCTCGAGCTTGCACGCCATTACCGTGGCAAATCATCAGAGCTCAGGACCGTCTCGCTCGGTGTGCCGAAGATGAAATCACAGGGCCCGTGGTGCATCGTGCGCGATGAGATACTGGCGTCGCTGTCGGCGGAGACAATGAAGATGGTGTCGGCGAATGTAATTTCAGCAGGCAGCGTCAGCAGGCTGTTCCCCTCCCAGAAGATCGGACTCGACCTGGCTTCGGCGGCATCCTTTTTTGATCTTGGTGAAAACCTGACCGAACTGGCAGTGCTTCCCTGTTTCCGCGACTGCGCCGCTGGAATCAATGAAATAGCCTCTGTGTCGCAGGGGCTGTACCGCAATTATCTGGACGCCTGCGGATGCGTGTCGAAGGACGCCCGTCTCCCTGTTTTTCTCATGCTTAACGGCATTCCAGCGTTCTCCGAACGCCATCTCGGCATGAAATGGCCTGAATCCAGGGCCTGCGTGGTGGAGATGTCCACGCTGCTGGCCGAGCTCAAGGCCACCCAGCGCGCATACTGGCCCTGCGTGTTCGCCATCTCGGAGCAGCGGGGCATGAGCTTCTCCATGGACCTGCCCAGCCGCTTCGGCCTGGACTGGAACCGG
>CAZDNQ010000365.1:0-5216 GCA_964506605.1 uncultured Victivallis sp.
ACGGAGGAATCCCTCCAAAACCTATTCTTGAAGTTTATTTAGGACAGTAATGATAATTCTTATAATTTCATTTATACTAGAAAAGAAGGGATGGAATGGGAAGGCCTACCTCCAAAATATAACTGACCAGCGCCCCCCCCTTCGGCCCGGGGGCGTGGGGGATATGGATTTGAGATACCGGAGTGGTATGGGACGCAGTAGAAGGAGTAGGCTTTGAAACATGCTGTCCAAAAAGCTGAAAAGGGGATAGCTGAAAAGGGTCTGACCATTTTGATTCGAATAATTCCAGTTTTTTTTCGGATATGAAGATGTATCAGGAGGCGAATTTTACTGCATGGAATGCTTTCAGGTTCTCGTAGACAGAGAATGGAATGGATAGGCTGCCGTCGCCGACGCCGATATCGATGTTCTTCATGTTAATCCCATGGAAGTCGCTGCCGCCGGACACGGCAAGGGAATACTGTTCCGCGATTTCCAGCAGGCAGGCGGTCTGCTCCTTCGAGAACAACGGATAATATGCCTCCAGTCCGTCCAGTCCCTTGCCCACCATGAACTTTACGATCTTGGATATCGTCCTCCTGTCAACGTCGGAATAGCTCATGGGATGGGCCCAGATCGCCAGTCCGCCCGCCTTGTGGATGGCTTCGATCGCGTCCGCCGGCATCGGGAGGTCGCGCTTGCAGTATCCGCCCCTGCCCCTCTTGAGACATTTGTCGAAGGCCTCCTGCAGGGTCGAGAAATATCCTTTTTCAACCAGGATCCTGGCGAAATGGGGGCGGCCCGGACATTCTCCGCCTGCAAGTGCTACGACCTCGTCAATCGAGATGTCATAGCCCTGCTTCTGGAGCTTAAATGCAATCAGGCCGTTCCTGTCATTCCTGCTCTTCCGCATTTCCTGGAGCATCCTTGAGAGAGGTTCCGACGCAGGATCGATAAAAAGCCCCAGGATATGGATTGAGAAGTCATAGTGCTTGACGGATACCTCGACACCTGCCACCGCAGCGATATCAGGATATTTTCCGGCCTCGAGAAGGAATTCACCGAGTCCGGAGGTGGTGTCGTGGTCGGTCAGTGCAAGCGCTCCAATCCCTCTGGCCCTGGCAAGTGCTAAGAGTTCCGCCGGACTTGAAGTCCCGTCGGACGCGGTGCTGTGGGTGTGGAGATCGACCAACATGTAAACTCCCCGGTATTGAAAGGCAAACTGTGAATTTAAATCGGAAATCGGAAATTGGAAATCTAAAATGGGCATAATTCCATTTAAAGTTCTGGAATGCCCTTGACTAATGGTAAAAGAATGTTAGTTTTTGCGCCTAATTTGAAATTTTCAACTATGTCTTATTTTTACTGAAGGAAAGGGGTAACCCATGGCAAAAAAGATCAAAGCTAAGAAGAAGCCTGCTGCAAAAGTTGCAAAGAAAGTCCATACGCCAGCCAAGATCAAGAAGACGGTTCCTGCCAGGAAATCCGCGAAGGCATCCCCTAAATCAGCGAAAATCAACGCCAAGCCGGCCAACAAGTCAGTTCTGAGGTCTTTGAAAGATCTCAAGAAGATTCCTGCGGCAAAACCTCATGCGCAGGCAACTCCTGCGCCCAAGCTGCCGGCATTCAAGGGTGTCAAGAGGAAGTATTATGACATGCTCATCGAATGCAGGAGGCAGTTCGAGAAGCAGATAAATTTCCATTCCAGCGAAGCCCTTACGGCACCCGGCAACGCAGGTGACCTCTCGACGACGATGTCGAACCACATGGCCGACTTTGGAAGCGACAACTTCCTGCATGACATGGAACTTGAGATGATGTCGAGCGAAGTCGAGGTCCTGGAGATGATCGACGAGGCGCTTGAGAGGCTTGTATCCGGCGAATTCGGCAAATGCCTCGACTGCGAATGCCAGATTCCCATGGAACGCCTTGATGCGAAGCCGTACGCGCGCTTCTGCGTCAAATGCAAGACCGCCAGGGAAGAGAACAACGGGCTCCGTCCCGAATTCAACCGTTGAAGCATATCTTCAAAAGCCAGGTCACAGCGGTACCGGCCGTGCCATGCCTTTCCATCGCCATTTCCATACTGGCGCTTGACCAGGGCACGAAGTTCCTGACCGAACGCTGCATCACGTCCAGCATCACTGTAATACCCGGACTTTTCAACCTCGTGCATGTGAAGAACACAGGTGCGGCCTGGGGCATAATGCAGGGGAAGGGCGTTATTCTCTTCGCCATTTCAATGGTAGTCCTCGTCCTTCTTTCAGTGTTCATAAAAAAGCTCGCCGAGGGATGGATGGAGAGATATTGCGCCATCGCGCTGATAGCCGGAGGGATACTGGGGAATTCCGTAGACAGGATATTCCGCGGTTCCGTGGTCGACTTCCTGGATTTCTATGTCGGCTCAAATCCCGGCCACCACTGGCCTGCATTCAATGTCGCCGACAGCGCGATATGCGTCGGCGTCTTCATCTTCATCATATCGTCCTGGTCTCGTCCCCAGCCGGAGAAAGCTCCGGAAGGTTCTGGGCAGGAGGACAGCGGATCGCCTGTCTGAAAATCCCGCCTCGCGGGAAAGGAATCCATGACACGCTCAGTCATCCATTAATCCAGCCATCCGGGGAATTTCCATGAAACTAGTTATCATATGCGGTCCAACCGCCTGCGGCAAGAGCGGGCTCGCGCTTGAACTCGCGCGAAAGCTGGACGGCGAAATAATCTCCGCAGATTCGATGCAGCTCTACAGGGGGCTGGACATCGGAACTGCGAAACCCGGAAAGAAGGAGACTTCCGAAGTCCCACACCATCTGATCGATCTCTTCGACATATCTGAAAGGCTTGACGTCTTCCGCTATGTGGACCTCGCCGAAAAGGCGATCTGCGAAATTCGCGGCAGAGGCAGGCTCCCGATCATATCAGGCGGCACAGGGATGTATATACGCGCCCTGCTCTACGGGCTTGACCAGCTGCCGTCCAATCCCGAACTCCGCGCCAGGCTTGACGCGGAATATGACAATGAAGCAGGTTTTGAAAAACTCTGCATCCTCATGCAGGAACGGGATCCGAAGGATTTCGCACGCTGGCGCCAGCACCGCCGCAAGCTGATACGCGCGCTTGAGGTCTTCGAACTCACCGGCAGATCAATAACCGAGCTCCAGAAGACCTGGAACGAGAAGCCTGTACTGAGACATGCTGTATTCTCCAGGACACTGTCATGGGACAGGGAAATTCTGAAAAAGCGGATTGAGGAACGCACGGATTCAATGCTCTCTTCGGGATGGCTGGAAGAGGCACGGAAGATGATAGCCTGCGGCCTGCTTGAATCCCCGACGGCGCACCAGGCGCTCGGTTACAAGATCATGGCGGAACATCTCGCCGGGCGAATTGATTATGATACGATGCGCAGCAGTATCATTACTTCTACCTGGCAATACGCCAGACGTCAGATTACCTGGTTCAAGAACAAACATCCTGAGTCAAAGCCTCTGCAGATGCCTGCGGACGCGGAAAACCTCTCCGAGCAAATAAGAGGTTCTCTCCACTGATCCGCCGGAAGGAGTATTGGAGCAGCTACAGTTGAAGTTTCAAAGGGGCCTTCAAATTCGGAGCGCGGCCATCCTGGCCGCTCACTCCTCGGGAATGGACATCGGATGCGTCCTTACTGAACCGCAGTTCGGGCATTTGTTGATCTCAAGGGCGAACTGGAACTTCCCCATTGTCCTCATCTTTGCAAAGTCTTCAGGCTTCGGCCTGTCAAGCGGGACAACGGGAAATTCACGGTCGCAGTCCTCGCATTTGAACACAAACCCCACCTGCTTGCTGCATTTTTCGCAGTGTGTCGCCTTCTCGTTCGGATCGGTGATGTCCTTTATCTTCTTGACGGCCTTGTGCTCGCATTCCTTGCATTCCACATATCGGAGGCAACCTTCGTTCGACGGCGGTGCGGAGAAGAACTGTATATAGACAGTTATGACCAGGACAGCAAAAAGCACTGAGACGATCGTATAATTCCTGATGCGCCTGTTTGAGAAAACCTCGACAATCTTCATTTCTCCCCCTTATGGGAATGTTATTCAGCACCGGATTCGTAGTGGTTCTTTATCTCAGAGTCCGAAAGAGCGCGCTTATACAGGAGGAACTCGTCCATCCTGCCCTTGAAGAAGAACTTCAGCAGAAGCTCATTGCTCAGCACGCCGACCTTTGTCTTGTCATAGGTGCCCGGGCTCCAGTACTTCCTGTAGCAGCCTGCGGCTCCAAGCACTGCCGGAACATTAAGTCCGCCCTGTGTGCAGGCCTTCCACCCTGTGGCGGAGGCGGTATCCGGATTTTCGCTCGTGGTATTCATGAAGGCTCCGAGCGCCTGTCCGTTTATGAACACGGATATCTTCCCGGTGGGATCGCCGCTGGCGTCGCGCCCGGTATATTCATATCTGAGCGCAAGATGCACCCAGCCCTTCTTGTTGAAGTCTACCTGCGTGTTAAGCCATGTCGCGCAAGTGGTGAACACATCGGCGTCAAACGAACCCTGTCCGAATGTGCCGGCATATGGATTTGAATACAGGTCATACTGGCATGCCGCATCGGCCTCCGTGCCCCAGAGGGATTTTGAGAACGGACAGTCGCCGAGGCCGAGCTTGTCGAACTTGCACCAGGATAGGATGGTGAACTCGTCATAAGGCGAGAAGTCCAGCCCCTCGCTGCCGGGAATCAGGACATATGTATCCGCGCCATTGAACTGCAGTGCGTACTTGTATCCGTACTTGCCCCAGCGCCCGCCGGACTTTATCCACTGGATATTGGACTTGGCGTTGGGATTTGTGTTGTTCTTGAAATATCCGTTGTACTCGTTCGCCTTGAAGTTCTGCACGTCAGCGCCCGAACAGATGTTGTTCAGCACGGTGCCTTCGCCTTCCTGCATGTTGAAATTGACGATGCACGCAGGATCATTGGCGCACTGCCTGTTGAAGGCGTACCATTTGATGAATTTCGCCCTGTCCTTCGCCCGTCCGAGAACAGGCAGCATTATGGCAAAGAGGATTCCCAGGAGCAGAACCGCCATTGTTATCTCTATAAAGGAGAAGCCCCGCCTCAACACCCGCCTTTTGAGATTATTTCCAGATTTCATGGCGCACCTCACTCTGTTTTACCAGCCCTGACTACTTTAATCCGGTTGTAATGTAGCACTAAACGTGCCAAGTTCATCCGGGGAGAAGAATATCGTCAGACTGCTCACAATA
>CAZDNQ010000366.1:0-5209 GCA_964506605.1 uncultured Victivallis sp.
GTAGTCTCCGCAGTAGCTTTCCATCGCTTTGGACATCTGGCTGAGGTTGTTCATGCAGGCGGTGCGGCGGGCTTTCTCGCGCGCAGACGCAAGCGCGGGCAGGAGCATCCCGGCCAAAATTGCTATAATGGCAATTACGACTAGCAGTTCGATTAGCGTAAAGGAATCCGCTTGAGAGTTTGCCTTCCTCATCCTCATGGGCTCTGCCAGGTTAGTACATTGCTTTTGCAAATGGCTTTGATGACGATGGATAATCGGATGTGTCACCTTGTGCGTCGTCGGTGGAGTCTACGTGCCCGTCCATCAGAAGGACGTTTGCACTTCTGAGATGACGGTAGTTGACATTTGACGTGGTGACATTTCCGAATGTCGATCCGCCGTTGCTGTCGATGAGGATCAGCACCTTTGTCGGCTTCCATGAGGACATGAAATTGTCTGTGACAGGGACATAGGTCTTGGAAAAAGACCAGCCGTCGGCGCCCTGGGACGCCCAGGATGTGAATTTCGGAAATGGCCAGTCGCTGTTGTTGTAGGCGATTCCTGTATTCACAAGCGAGGAGCTCTGGTACTGGTTGGCCCAGGATGGACAGTAGACCGCCTGGTTGGAAGGAAGCTGCTGGGCCGGGGAATATGCCGATGCGCAGATATTGTTGTTTCCGACATACTGGCCTAGGAATATGGCCGAATACCAGGGGATCCACGCATCCCTTGTGACTCCCTGCCACACATAAGCGGTGTCATGTATCCCGTTCGGTGGAAAATAGCTGGTGTTGTCGGTCGAATACATCAGGAATCCCGCCCCCATCTGCTTCATGTTCGACTTGCAGAGTGTCTGCCATGCCTTTTCCTTGGCGTTCTTGAGGGCGGGCAGGAGCATGGCCGCCAGGATTGCGATGATCGCGATCACCACGAGCAGCTCGATGAGGGTGAACATTTTTTTCCAGGTGCTCATCTATACTTCTCTCCTTAACATACCTTATTTGATTATATCAGAAAATTGTAGATTTTCCAATAGCTTGCCGTTAATTTCCGCCTCATGGCGGCCAGGTGTCGGCGCCGAAAAATGTAAACTCGGTCCCCGGATGTATGGAATTCCTGACATCCTGGCATGGAGCCGCCTCGGCATGGCCGTCGAGATATGACGCGTTGCAGGTCTTCAGCCTGTTATGGGAAGTCCATGGAAGCCCGCCGTTCCTGCCCCTGCAGAAGTCGAATACATGCACATGCGCCTTCTGACCCTGGCGTTTCCCGTCGAGCGCCATGATGTATTTCGAGGGCACTGGAATAACCCCGGCGCCCGTCATCTGGTTCGTCATGTGATAGATGTTCGTGCCCTTGTCGCCCCAGACATAGACGTCCTCGTTCCAGGTGTAGGCTGTGATCTGCCCCATGTAATACCCCTGGAAGTTGGATGAATAGACCCAGCGCTTCAGCGCCTCCTCCTTTGAAAGGGTAGGAGGAGTCTCCGCCTCCGGACACATGAACGCCTCGGGGGTCATAGGAATGTATCCGCACTTGTTCATGTAGTATGACAATGTCCACTGGCCCGAATGCGTGAATATCATTTCTCCTTCATGGTCTATCGCATAAAGGTTCACTCCGGTGACATACTGCCTTATGTTGCTGAGGCAGGTCACCTTCTTCGCCAGATCCTTTGCGCTCTTCAGCGCCGGCAGGAGAAGGGCGATGAGCAGCGCGATGATCGCGATGACAACCATCAGTTCTATCAACGTAAACATTTTTCTCATGCAACATCCTCCCTTTATGTATGGGGACACCCTGGCCTCTCCGATATTATTTACTCCTGGTCTGGTACATCTTCTCCCCCATCTCGCGGGCGGCCTTTGTCGTCTCGGCATAAGGCGTGTCGCAGATGTCGATGAAACCGCACTGGGCGTTTTCGCCGTCGTCGCGGCCGGTCGTCGCCTCGTCTGAGTACTGGAACCAGTGGACTCCGACTATCTGCGGGTTGTCCAGCGCGCTTTCCACATATGCCTTATACTTGGCTGCGCGGTCGGACTGTGTCTCGGCGGAGAAGAGTCCGCCCCAGAACAGTCCCCTGTCGAGTCCGCCGAAATGGAATTCACCGATTATCACAGGCGCGTCCCTCTTGTCGGGGAGGGTGATGTCGCGGACCGACGCGCAATAGCGGTTGTAGCTTACGACATCGCAGTATTTCACCGCCGCTTCAATTATGTTCGAGGAACCGCCGACGCAGCGGCATCCGAGATACAGCCTGTTCGGAGCATATTTCTTTATGGTCTCCTTTATGGTCCTGAAATAGGTGTCTGCGGTGAGGCCCGTAAAATCCACGAGATCCTTCGCCGCCTTGTCGGTATTGGGCTTGGATTTGGTGTCGGCCGCGAATTCATCCCAGTCTGCGAACGTGGTGCCCCATGCGCCGTTCAGGGCCGCTATGTCCGGATAGCGTTCCTGCAGGAATGACATCAGCTTCTGCTTGGCAGCCTGCTTCGCCGGAGAGAGAAGGGTGTTCCTTCCGAGAGCGTCGTCGCCGCCCCATTCCATCTCGTTGTCCACGAAGTATCCTATGCACCATGGATCGTCGTGCGTGTCCTTGAGCCATTCCTTGACGCGCTGGTCGATCACCTTGGCGAATTCGGGATTGAAGACATCCGGGAACTTCATCTTATTGTCCTTCAAGTTGGGAGAGGAATACCAGAAGGTCGCTGTGTAGGGAGTCTTCTTCTGCAGATAGATACCGCTGAACGACCAGTTCGCTATCGTGTTGAGGCCCCAGCTGCGGAGGCGGCGGTGCACGACGTCGGGATAGATGTTCTTGTAGTCGTCCCCGTATTTGCGCATGAGGTTCGCCTCGGAGAAGTTGAACGCCTCGGGCTCCTTGCCGGCATAATAGCCTGAATAGATCTTCCAGTGCTTGAAGCGGAACTTGCCAAGAGGTGAATCCTTTGCGGGCAGATCCTTGAACCATGAGTCCCTGTCGGCGAGTATTGTAGAGCCGGCGTTCATGTTGACGCATGTGATGCCGGTGCTGAAGAAAAGCCTGCCATCGGGATCTACGAGCCACCATTTCCCGTTGTGTTTTTCCGTGCGGAAATTTCCAGTCGCCTTCAGCTGCGGTCCATTCGCCCAGCCGCCCCATTTGTCCCATTCCTTCGGACCAGCATCTGATTCAAGCTGCGCCTTCTCCTCGTCCCTGCGCTTCTGCATGTCTTCCACGGACTTTGTCTTTCCAGGCCAGTCCTTGTGGATGAACTGCCCGAACTCGTCGATGAAGGGGAAGAAGGCTTCCTTGTTCATGCTCGCCCATTTCGGAGTCTCATATTTCCCGAATGCGCGTAGATTGGACACTTCGACCGTGTTGTCGGTGGGAGTGCTCGCCGTGAATAAAGTTACCGCTACGATGTTGGACGGATCGATTCCACCGCTCTCGAAGAGGCCCTGCGGATATCCGTTCATCCCGAACAGCTTGATGTCGGTGGTGTTCTTGCGTTTCAGCGGGATGGTCATCGTGACGCGCTGGTCCGGCTGTATGCCTATGCGCTCCGTCATGCAGTTGTCGCGGCCGTTCGCGCCGGGATTGTCGATCCTGACAAAGAGATCGATGTCATGCTTGTCGATGTTGCGCGCGTCGAGGGTTATGAACTCATATCCTGAAAGATCCCATTTGCCGTTCGGGGCGGGAATGTTGACGCCCGGCCATCCCTTGTTGGCGTATGTCGTCACAATGACGGTCGGAATCTTTTCCGTTCCGGCATTGTTTATCTCAGCTCCGTTCTTTATCACTGCAACAGTGTCGAAGTCAGGTCCGAACTTCACGAGGTTGCCGTCCTTGTCGGGGAACACGGCGGTCTCAGCCCCTTTTCTCCCGCCGGCGCGGGCCCATAGGACCTGGAGGTTCACATCGTTCTTCGGGTCGCCGACGAAGATCAGGATCTGCGTCACTTTCGAGGAGTCGAGCTTGTAGCCTGCGGCTCCGTAGGAGAACCCGAATTTCACCCTCATCGTCCCTTCTTTGCCGGGGAGGATGGTGAGCAGCTCGGTGTTCCATGGCTCCTTCTTCCACTCGCCTTCATTGTCGGCGCGCAATGCGAGCCTGACATCTGTAGTTCCGGTGTTCCTGAATTTCGCGTCGACATAAGTGAACGCGGAAAGGTCCCATGTTCCGGATTTAGGGGTGATCGCAACTCCGGGATATCCCTTGCCCGCGCTGAACTTCACATCGAGCACCTTCTGCCCGTTGCTTTCAACTAGTGTGCCCTTTACCGTATTCTGGTCGCTGGGCTTGATCTGCGCGGAAGAGTCGTTTGATGAGAAGTCCACAAGCTCCATGCTGTCGCCTGCCGCCATCAGCGTGCCTGCTGCGATTAATGAGACTGCGGTGATCGCGGACATTTTCCTTTTCGATAAGATCAGCATTTGTCGTCCTCTATATTAATTGTTGTTGTCATCACTCCCAGAAATTCTCCCTGCCGTTGCGGTTGCACCTGTAATGGCCCTTTGTCAGCATCCCATAGCGCGCCGATTCGACATGGAAGTCGGCGAACAGGAAGTTTGCGACCGGTCCGGAACTGTGGCGCCAGCGGATCTGGAACTGCTGGGCAGGCTTGTCCTGGTTCACGCCCAGAGGCAGCGCCTCGGCATTATCGGTGCGGCCTTCGTAGAAGAACCAGTCGTTGACGTTCCAGGCGAGGGGATGGACATTTCCATTTACATCCTGCGTCCCGTCGTGGATCAGCACCAGTGATGCACCGCGCATCCCCAGCTCCTTCAGCGTGCCGCACTTGTCGACACGTCCGTCCGGCGCCGATGCCAGATCCGGGAACAGCTTGAAATATGCGTTGTAGTGGAAATCCCCTCCGTTCACCCTCGCTCCCGGGCATTTCATCATCTGGGAGTAGGGCGGCCCGTCCTGTGTGCTCGTATAATTGCTTATGAGGCGCTGCCAGTCGGAGGTCCATCCCGGCGTGTGTCCCGGAGGAAGCTGTTCCCCGTAGTCGTTCGCATAGTTCAGGGTGGCGATACCTATCTGCCGCAGGTTGTTGAGGCAGTAGATGCTCTTTGCCGACTCCCTCGCATTCCTGAGCGCAGGCAGCAGGAGCGCCGCCAGGATTGCGATGATCGCAATTACGACGAGCAGTTCAATCAAAGTAAAGAAAAGAAAAGATGCTCGTCGCCCTGAGCTTGTCGAACGGGCCACCGATTTCAAGGTGAACATATCCCCCCTATC
>CAZDNQ010000367.1:0-5206 GCA_964506605.1 uncultured Victivallis sp.
TCTTGAAGACAGTGCCTTTCCCCTGTTCGGTATTTACGCTTATGAAACCATTGTTCTGCTTGACGATACCATAGACCGTTGGCAAACCCATGCCTGTTCCTTTGCCTACCTCCTTTGTGGTGAAGAAGGGCTCGAAAATATTGCACAGGGTCTCCTTGTCCATGCCGCACCCTGTGTCGCTTACGGCCAGCATTACGTATTTACCTGGAAAAACCTCGTCAAGCGTCCTGGAATATGCTTCATCAATGATGGTGTTTTCCGTTTTGATCGTGAGTTTTCCGACGCCCGTTATTGCGTCACGGGCGTTGAGACAGAGATTCGTGAGTATCTGTTTTAGCTGTGAAGAATCTATCTTGACAGGCCAAAGTTCTTTCTCAGGCATCCAGAGGAGTTCGATGTCTTCGCCTATCAGGCGGCGCAGCATCTTGAGCATGTTCTCCACCGTGGTGTTCAGATCCTGTACCTGTGGCATTACTGTCTGCTTGCGGGCAAATGCCAGAAGCTGGCGGGTGAGGTCGGCGGAATGCTCGGCGGCCTTCTTGATTTCCTTCAGATCCTCGAGGAGCCCCTGATCCGACCCAGACTTATCCATTGCCATCTCCGTGTGCCCTAATATCGCTGTAAGCATATTGTTGAAATCATGGGCCACTCCTCCGGCAAGCCTGCCGATGGATTCCATCTTCTGCGCCTGATTCAGCTGTTCCTGGAGTTTTTCCTTGTCTTTCTCTGCCTGTTTGTGAGCGGTCAGGTCGAGTCCGTATGCGTAGTTCCTTTTTTCCATGGGAATGAATCCCCATAATATGTTTTTCCTTGAGCCGTCCTTGCAGGTAACCACGGATTCCATGGGTTCGATATTCGACTTTGTCCCGATGGCGCGTCTGACTCTGGATTGCCACTCCTCCACTAATTGCCGGCGATATTGCTCATCGGGATAGGCAAGCGTAAGCCAGTGTTCCAGATCCGGAATATCTCCCATGTTGTATCCGAACAATTCGACAAACTTCGGGTTAAGGTATTCATGGATCTGCTCATTTCCGCGTGAGATGGCTATGGCAAGCGGAGATGTTTCAACAGTGGTCCGGAAAGTCGCCTCGGATTCCTTGATAGTCTCTTCCGCCTTCTTGCGGTCTGATACGTCACGGATTATCATGCTTGCCCTGAGCTGCCTGTCGTTGTCCATGAACAAGCTTGAGGATATTTCAGTCGGAAATTTTGAACCATCTTTACGTAGCATAATTAGCTCGCCCGTGAATCTTCCGGTCCGGTTACGCTCCTCAATTGCCGGAGCCAGACGCGGATCTGAGATGTCGGCGATGCCGTTGCGTCCGAGGCGCATAATCTCCTCCTCGGACCTCCCGAAGATCTGGCATGCGGCCCGGTTTGCAGCAAATATCCTACCGTCCGGAGCGGTGAGCAGAATGGCGTCCATGCTTGTGTCGAAAAGCAGGCGGTAGCGCTCCTCGCTCTCCTGCAGCACTTTTTCCGAAAGCTTGTGTTCAGTGATGTCTGTGGCGAAGTTCAATGTCGCCGGCTTCCCTTTCCAGGCAATATGCACTGCATTGACAGACACCCAGAGCTCCTTGCCTTTGGCCGTATGCGCCTTGACTTCAAATGGAATGTCATCTTTTCCGCAGTTGCTTATTTTCAGGTGATGTTCATGTACCTTGGGATGCTCGTCCGGATGCGCGAATTCCAGCATGGATCTGCCAACTGGTTCGGAGATGTCCATTTCCGTCATCCGTGCGAATGCGGCATTGGCGAATACAATGATACCTTCCTGGACAACGTAAATGGCCTCATGTGCGTTTTCCACCAACAGGCGGTATTTCTCCTCGCTCTCCCGAAGCTCCGCCTCCGCCTTCCTTCTTGAAGATATGTCAATCCCTACGCCTATCAGGCAAGGTCTGCCGTCTATTTCAGCTGACAGTCCTGTGAAGTAATATGGTGTGAGAGTTCCATCTTTGGCAACAAAGTCCGCTTCAACATCAGAAATCCCCTTCTCGAAGACCTCCTTGATACGGCTGGCCAGCAGCATCTTGTCCGAACCTGTGATAAAGTCGAGAGGGGTGAGGTCTGCCATCTCAACGGCGCTGTAGCCGGTGACATGTTCAAAGTTCTTGTTCCAGCGCAGGAATTTCAAGTTGCTGTCGTAGCAGTAGAATACCCCTGGCAGGCTGTTGAGGGCGGCATCCGAGAAATCACGTTCGTGCCGCAGGGCCATGGACGCCTCCGTGCGTTCGATGATGTCCTCTTCAAGCTTCTTGTTGGTCTTCTCCAGCTGCTCCATCTTGGCTTCAAGCTTGCGGATAAGGGTTTCGTTGTATTGCTTGAGATAGACAGACTCAGCGCTGTCCGTCGTTGTTGTTCCTCTCTCTGGAGCGGTTCTGCCCTGCTTTGTTTCCATTATCATGTCAATTAAAACATCAGGTTCCTGAGGCTTGATGATGAAACGATCCGCGCCGAGACTGAGCGCGAATTCCCGGTCCCTTTCGTCTGTATATGTGGCGGTGTAGAAGATGAATGGGATGGATTCCAAAACAGGATCCTTCCTCCATTCACGGCACAGGGTAAAACCGTCCATGACAGGCATGAGGATGTCGGAGATGATAAGACCGGGCGGGTTTTTCCGCGCGATATCCAGAGCCTCGGTCCCGTTTGATGCAGTGGCGACCTCGAAGCCGTTTCCCTGTAACAAGGCCTGGAGGAGGTAGAGGTTCTCCGCCTTGTCGTCAACAATCAATATTGTTTTCTTTTCCATTTTTCCATATCTCGTTGCAGGCTGTTTCAGCCTTCAAGGATGCCGTCCAGCGGAGATGCCCGGTCTGAATTGTGGAAATCCCGCCTTCCTCATCCATTGTCAAGCACCTCCCGCACCTTGCGGGACAACTCCACCATCGTGATGGGCTTCTGGATGAAATGCCCTTTCATCGCATCCTCTATGATTGTGTCGTCGACGTAGCCTGACATGAAGAGAGTTTTCATCCGGGGGGTGATCGATTTCATTCGCTTTGACAGGTCCAGTCCGCTCATCCCCGGCATTACCACGTCCGTAAGAAGCAGATCGACCGGCTTCCGGTGGCTTCTGGCCAACTCGATTGCATCGATTCCATTGGAGGTGGGGATTACCGTATAGCCGATTGAACGCAGCATTTCCATGACAAGATTCCTGACGTTTTCCAGATCTTCTACGATCAGGATGGTCTCAGTCCCATGAGGTATTGACGATGCAGCCGACTTTGATTCAACAGCTAAATCCTTAATATGTGCCTGCGGCAGATATACCCTGAATGTAGTTCCTTCGCCTACGACGCTTTCCACGTCGATGAAACCTCCGCTCTGCTTCACGATGCCATACACGGTGGCAAGACCAAGCCCCGTGCCGACCCCCTCCGGCTTTGTTGTGAAAAAAGGTTCGAAGATGCGAGTCTTCACCTTCTCGTCCATGCCGCAGCCCGTGTCAGTCACCGAGATGACCACATAGGGGCCCGGTTTGACATCGGCAGGACTGCCGGGAATGTCGATTCCTTCCAGTTCGATGTTGCCGGTGGAGATGGTCAGGATCCCTCCCCCGGTCATCGCATCGCGGGCGTTTACGACCAGGTTCATGATTACCTGTTCAATCTGTCCGGGATCCGCCTTGATTTTCCTGAGTTCCGGGGCGGGAGCAGTTTTGAGGGTAATGTTTTCACGGATAAGCCTTCGGAGCATCTTCTCCATGTCGGCTACGATTGTGTTGAGATCCAGCAAGGTTGCCTGCTGTACCTGCCTCCTGCTGAAAGTCAGAAGCTGTCGGGTGAGGCTGGCGGCCCGGTTTCCGGCCAGATTAACCTGTTCAATCTGGCTCTTCATGTTCAAATCTGTAGCTGGGTTCATGAGCATGAGCTGAGTATAGCCGTTTATAACCTGCAGCAGGTTGTTGAAGTCGTGGGCAACACCTCCGGCCAGCTGCCCGACAGCCTCCATCTTCTGCGCCTGGCGCAACTGGGCTTCAAGCTTCGCCTTCTCATCCTCGGCATGCCTGCGTTCGGTTATGTCACGGACGAAGACCAGATGTGCGTCATGCCCCTGGAACCGGACTGGCACGGCAGTCGTTTCAACTGGGACACGGGAACCGTCCAAGCGCATATAATCCTGTTCCATGAGAGGTGCGGCTTTTCCAGTTTCACGCTGGAAATGGATTCGTTCCTGGACAGTCTTCCGCCATTCCGGGGCTATCCTCTCCATAAGTTCCGTGTTGAGCAGCTCTTCATCCTTTGAGGCTCCAAAAAGCCTGAGTGCGGCCGGGTTGAGGAAAATAAATTTTCCGGCGCTCTGCACGAAAATCGCCTCCGGAGCAACCTCGACCAGGGATCTGAACCGTGTTTCGCTTTCTACAAAGGCCAGCTCTGCGACTTTTCGGGCGGCAATATCCTTCTCAAGCTGGAGGTTTGTCTGCTCAAGCTGCTCCATTTTATTAATCAGCTTGCGTACAAGTGTCTCATTATATTGTTTCAGATAGACGGATTCCTCCTTGTGTGCTTCCGCCTGATATGGTGTTTCGGCCGGGGGCCTTGAAATATCAACAGGTGATGCGGTGCTTCTCGCTATGACATCCTGGATTGCTTCCAGCAGCACGTCCGGTTCCTGGGGCTTCACGATAAAACGTTCCGCGCCGAGACTCAGGGCGAAATCCTGATCCCTGTCCTCGGTGTAGGTCGCCGTGTAGAACGCAAACGGGACTGTTTTCAGCCGTTCATCCTTTTTCCATTCGCGGCACAGGGCAAAACCGTCCATTACAGGCATGAGGATGTCCGATATGACGAGGATCGGTGGATTACGCCTGGCCCTTTCAAGCGCATCAGCGCCGTTCTCGGAGGCTTCCACTTCGTACCCTTTGCTTTCCAGGAGCATGCGCAGGAGATATATGTTCTCCTCCTTGTCGTCGACTATCAGGATACGTCTTGCCTTCATGCAGTCTTCTCCTTTCCCGCTGCTCCAAGGTAGCGCTCAAATTCGGACACGAATGTGTCAGGATTTATCGGTTTCTCGATGTATCCGGAGGAAATGGCCGGGCTGCTGCGTCTTGCCGGTCCGGCGGTCGTGCTCGAAATCCTGCTCGAAGGACGAATCCTTTCCGCCGCCGAGGCACTGCAGAAGGGGCTGCTAAGCCGTGTCGTCGCCGATGCTCAACTGGTATGGCGCATATTATTGTCCGGGACGCCTCACT
>CAZDNQ010000368.1:0-2136 GCA_964506605.1 uncultured Victivallis sp.
CGGCGACCATCGAGTGGAACAGGATAAACATCAAGCTCAAGGACCAGAAGGAGATCAGGGAATACATCAGGCCGGACGTGGTCGTAACGCTCATAGATGCCGAATGGCTCATCCGGAAGAGGTTCGACAATGCCGATCCCAAAAACGATTTCCTGAAGAGGATCAAGGAGCAGAGGCACACGATCCGCGACATACTCAACTGGATGAACGAGGAGGTCAGCCTCGCCGAGGACTGGGCGAAGTCCATGGGCGTCAGACATTATGTGATTCCTGTCGGACAGGATCCATACAGCCTCTACAAGCTGGTCAAGTACAAGGACATTCCGTCGTTCTACGTTTCCTATTCGATGACGCATGCGGACCCTGGGAAGAGGCAGGAGGTCGACAGGATCATCAAAGGGCTATATGGCTACGGCCTTGTGATCGACCCGCAGGCGATCGAGATAGGTTTCAATTATGACAGCGTCGAGGACAAGGAGGCGACATACGCCTATACCGTGCACCGCGATCTGCACTGGTTCGTTGGGAAGGTGGATGCTGTAGTCGCCATCCATCCATACGCCGAAAGGCCTCCGCTTTCGACGGGGATGATGGACGAGCTCGGACATGCGCGCGACTATCTCAAGAAACGCTATATGATCTTCCCGCCCGAGCACCAGAGCCCGTTCACGACCGACAGCTACATCGAGAAGGGGCACCTGTTCAGGACCGCCGAAGAATTCTTCAACTGCCTGGAGAAGGAAGGATTCAGGAAGCTGGAATGAAAAGAAAAAGAACCGGAGAATCGGAGAACCGGCGAAACGGAGTGTCGGCGATAAGAGAGAACCTGTAATTTAGTGAAATGAAGATTGAATCTCGCCAAGGTAAGCTGGAATCGAAAGTAGCTCGGGATATTATCCCGAGAAGGAGATGCAGGGTGATGCCCTGTGCTACTTACCTTAACTTAGTGGTATTGAAATGAGGATTAGAAAAAATGATTTTGCGGTATGCAGGTTTCTGGCCTAGGCTGGGTGCACATTTTCTGGATTTCATATTCCTTTCACCATTCATCATATTTTTATTATGGGGGAATTCACATTATCGCCTGTTTCCATTGTATAACTTGATTCCAAGCGCTTTGTTCGGTCTTTTCTTCAGTGTTTATCTAGTGCGCCATTTTGGTGGAACTCCGGGAAAGCTCATTCTCGGTATTCGAATCCGGAAGCTGGAAGGAGAGCCTGTAGGCTACAGGGAAGCATTCCTGCGATACTGTCCTGAATTTCTTTTTTCACTGATCTTGTCCATAGTTCTTGTTTTTCCTTTGTTCCAGATGACCGACGCTGAATATTCTTCGCTTACATACAGCCAGAAAGCAAAACGCGTATATGAACTTGCACCTAAATGCTATACACCCATAAACAACTTATACGCTATCTGGGTATGGGGAGAGTTTGTCATACTTCTAACGAATAAGAGAAAAAGGGCATTACACGATTTTATTGCAGGAACTGTAGTTGTGCATGAGGCTCCCCTGGATTTTCAAAGTTCAGGCAGAAAAGACACATAATCATCAAAACTCCTGGATTATCCTCCTCTGTTATTCCTATCCTGAAAATATTTACTGCTTTGCTTTCGGATTCATCTTAAGGGAACTATATTATAAGTTTGTTAAAAATTACAGGAATTGCAGATGCGCATAGGCAGGAAAAAGATTGAGAAGGTGAGGGTCTACGGGGATCCGTTCCTCGGCAAGAAGGCCGAGTCGGTCAGGACCGTAGACGAGAAGCTGTTGAAATTCGCAGATATACTGGTCAATACTATGGCTGAGTTCGACGGTGTCGGGCTTGCAGCGACGCAGGTCGGGGTGGGGCAGCGCGTGATCGCGCTAGGGGTGCCGCTGCCGAAGGATGAGAACGGAGTCCAGATCATGTCATCCCCCGGCGAGGCGCTGCTGCTCGGCAGGATGCCGATGGTGCTTGTCAATCCGGAAATAGTCTCCTACGGCAGGGATATTGCCGTCAAGGACGAGGGATGCCTGAGCGTGCCCGACATCTATGCGCCGGTCGCCAGGCCGTCGACGGTGGTTGTGAGCGCCCAGATACTGGGGGGCGAGAGTTTCACCATAGAGTGCGGCGGCCTGCTTGCCAGGGCGTTGCA
>CAZDNQ010000368.1:2146-5199 GCA_964506605.1 uncultured Victivallis sp.
CGAGATGGATCATCTCGACGGGATATTGTTCGTGGACAGGCTCACTGATGAGGCCTTTGAAAAGATCGAGCCCTCCCTCGACAAGCTGAAGAGGCGTTATGCAAGGCTTAAATTCCTAAGGAAGCTGATCAGGAAGGACGACGATGAACAGTAACCGCAATTTCATAACCACGCTCATATCGATCTGCAGCGGCACGGAGGTCTTCCTCCAGCTGCTGAAGTCGTCGTGGCGCCGGGCGATCGCTTATTTCCTCCTCCTCGCATTCCTGTGCTCAGTGCTTGCGGTCCTGATGCAGTCGTTTCCGGTGAAGCTGACGATCGTAAAATACTGCACAGCCCTGTATGGACAGTTTGGAGTCGCGAAATTCTCCGAGAAGGGGCTTCTCCCGTCCAAGAACCTGGACAAGCCCAGCTTCGTCAGGCTTGAGGAGAACAGGATTGACTTCATACCCGACGGCAAGGACATCTCGGTGTTCAACCCGGACGACGGCATTGCGAACAGGGGCATACTCTGGCTCCCGACGTCGGTGGTCCTCTGGATAAAGACGAACAGCGAGTTCTACACGTTCCCTCTTTTCTTTTCGTTTGCAAAGATCCCGGAGCGCGGCAGGATAACGAAGAATCCCGGACAGGGGATCCAGTCATATGCGGAAAAAAACTCCTTCCAGCCATCTAGATACCTTTCGGAGCCGCCCCTGGACTTCAGCAGGATCCATACGTCAATCCTGGTTGTCATGCTCGTGCTCGTATTCGTGAACATATTCATCACGATGCTGTTCTTCATACCGATGTCGGCGGTGTTCTTCTCATCGGTATTCTTCCTGACAGGGAAGGGGGACCTGCCGGACGAGATTTCGTTTTCGAGCCTCTTCACGATCGCGCTCTACGCCAGTTTTCCCGGGATGATAATCGCGACATTCTACTATGGGCTCAACCTGCCGTTCCTCGACTTCCAGACGGTCTGCCTGGTCTGCTTCCTCGTCTATCTCATGGTCGTCCTGAGCAGGATTAAGAGCATGAACAAGCCGGAGCCGGAGGAGGAATCCTTTGACGACGACGATTTCTGAACAGAAGGCATGGAAGGACATGCCTTGCGGCATGAACTACAGACGAATTCATATTTCAATTGTAGTCTGTTGGTAGTCAAGCCCGCCATGGCTGTTCTTTAATTCCTGTCTTCATGAATCACTGGTTTATATTAAGGTCAGGCAATTACATGGACAAGGCAAAAAGCAGCGCTTCAATTATAAATAGGAACTCGTTGTTCAGTTCCGCCGTCGGAGTCGTCCGCAGGCTTCAGGAACACGGATTTACCGCGTATTTCGCAGGCGGGGTGGTGCGCGACATGCTGCTGGGGAAATCCTCCGACGACATGGATATTGCGACTTCCGCAAAGCCTGACGACGTGATCCGTCTCTTCCCGAAAAGCTACAATGTGGGCGCCGCCTTCGGAATTATAAACATAGTTGTAGACGGCCAGCCTTTCGAGGTGGCCACATTCCGCGAGGAGAGGGGATATGAGGATGGACGCCACCCGGAGGATGTCAGATATACCGATGATCCGCGTATCGACGCCATGCGCCGGGATTTCACGGTCAACGGGATGTTCTATGATCCTGTAGCCGATGCCATCCATGATTTTGTAGGCGGAAGGGAGGATCTCGCCAGGGGTTTGCTCAGGGCTATTGGAAACCCCGAGGAGCGTTTCTCCGAGGACTATCTCAGGATCATGAGGGCGGTGAGGTTCTGCGTCAGGTTCGGATTCGAGCTTTCGGACGATGTCGCGCCGGCAATCAGGAAATCCGCAGGAAGGCTCAGGATGCTTTCTGCGGAGAGGATAAGGGACGAGTTGAACAAGATGCTCGTCGGACCTGAGCCGGACAGGGCGTTCAGGATGATGCACGATCTCGGGATCCTTGACGAGGTGCTGCCCGAGATTTCCGCGCTGGCGGGTGTGACGCAGCACCACGAATACCATCCCGAGGGCGACGTCTTCGTGCACACGATGCTCATGCTTTCACATATGGCATATCCCGATAATGAGCTGGCTTGGTCGATACTCCTGCATGATATCGGCAAACCGTCCACCAAGTCGATGGGCGACGACGGCATCGAGCACTTCTACACGCATGAGCAGAAGAGCGCCGAGATGGCGGCGGAGATCATGAAGAGGCTGCGGATGTCTTCGAAGAGCACGGAGATTGTCGTGCATGCCGTCCGGAACCATATGCGGTTCGCGCATGTCATGGAGATGCGGCCGGCGAAATGGAAGCGCCTCCTGGCTGAAGAGTCATTCGCGCTTGAGAACGAGCTGCACAGGATTGACTGCATGTCGAGCCATGGGAAAACGGACTGCTTCATATTCCTTCTTGACAAGATGGGTGAGCAGTCCAATGAGATCAAGCTTCCGCCGCCACTGGTCACAGGTGCCGATCTGATAGCGCTAGGCATGAAGCCGGGACCGGAGTTCAAGGAGATACTCGGGAGGATAACCGATCTGCAGCTTGAGGGAAGGCTGAGTTCGAAGGATGAAGCCCTTGAATGGATTCGCAGAAGGTGAGGTCTCTGTTAGAATTTTGTTAGGGGGCTGGACAGGGCGGGTTCAGGTGCGAGATTATTGTAAAAAAGGGATTTTACCACCATGAGCAAGGGCAGCATATTTGCAGTTGACGACGAGGAGGACATCCTCGAACTTCTACGCATGAATCTCGAGCGTGAAGGATACAAGGTCACATGCTTCGAGGCCGGCGAGGATTGCCTGAAGAAGGCGAGGGAGAAGATACCGGACCTGATCCTCCTCGATCTCATGCTTCCAGGGATGGACGGGCTGGATGTCTGCAAGCATCTCAAGAACGATTCGAAGACGAGACATATCCCTGTCATAATGCTCACCGCCAAGGGCGAGGAGAGCGACATTGTCACAGGTCTTGAGCTCGGAGCCGACGACTATATAACGAAACCCTTCAGCATGAAAGTGCTCGCAGCCAGGATCAAGGCCGTAATGAGGAAGGGCGCCTCGACGTCTGAGGCTGGAGCGGCCGAGGTCGTAAAGA
>CAZDNQ010000369.1:0-5189 GCA_964506605.1 uncultured Victivallis sp.
TGTAGAGCTGTCCCTTTGTTGTCTCTCCGGTCCATGTATAGGTCTGTTCGATCGGGATGTCAAGTTCGGCTTTCGACCATCCGCACTTCTTGCAGACATCGTCCTTGCCGAAATCATGTTCCCCCTCGCACGGCTCCTTGCGGTCGGCCTTTGCGGGGTCTGCGGCTTCAGCCTTTTCCTCGTCGGTCAGGCCGTACTTGTCGCGGATCTTCCTACCGAGACTGATGAGGGCCTCCCTGGGGATGTCCTGGACGCGGAATTCGAATACGACCTTGTAGAAATATTTGTTGAAGAAAAGCAGATTGAGCTTCTGCACCGGCCCCTTGTCGAATGAAAGGGTTTCGGAATCTGCGGAAGCTCCATTCTTGACATACTGCGGATACAGAAGGGTGAAATCATCCTTGATCATCCTCCAGTATGCCAGCTCGTATCCCTGGTCCGCGTCTATTCCCGCATACTTGGTGCTGTTTGCAAGCTGTATGTCCTCGGCCTTCTTCTTAAGGGCCTCGTACTTCTTCTTGTCGACAGCAGCTACAGCCGTTCCTGTTCCTGTTCCTGTCTCAGCCGGAGTCGTTTTTGTCTCCGTAGGCAGCGGAGGCACAGGAGAGGTGTTTTTGTCCGGGGTCTTCTTCGTTTCCGCCACAGTGGCAGTCGGTGTCACAGGTTCGGTCTTGTCCTCGTTTGTGGACTGTATCTCCTTGCAGAGCATGAGCGTGACTTCCTTTGGGGAATGCCAGTCGTTGAAGTAGAACACGTATCCGTTGTCCTCGTTCTCCTTGATGATAGCCTCCCTTATCTCATTGTAGACGGAGACGGAATAGGCGTTCTTGCGCGAGTAGTAATCCCTGATTTTTGTCTGGACGAACGTGTCCTTCCTCTGGTTCCTGAAGGCCTCGTCGAACTTAACCCTGTCGTCCGGGAACATGTCGAACAGGGCGACCGTTGTTCCGCCGATGTTCACGCTGTGGCCGCCGCTGCCGACGCTGAAGAAATAGCCTTCAGCCTCGAAGTTCTTCTCGCCTCTTGTATAATGCACGGTGACGTAGTCGAGTATTTTCGCCATCTGGAAGGTCTTGAGGGCTTCTGCTTCAGCCTTCTTCTTCAGGTCCTCATAGGTGTCCGGGAATTTGAGGGAGACCTTCTCCCTTACCATCTTTCCGAGCTCCTGGGTCGTCTTTGCGTTCTTCTTGGCCTCAGGCTCGAGCTTGTACTGTTCGGCCACCTCCTTCATTATAGTCTTCTGGACGTCGGAATCGCCGAGGTTCTCACCGGCCTCCTTGTATTTGGAGATGATCTTCGATATCTTCTGGGTCCTCATCAGGGATATTGGAGGAGTCTGAGCCGCGAAAAGGTCCAGAGAAAGTGAAAGTACAAGCGCCAAGGAGGCAAGAACCCCGGCTTTTTTAATGAATATCATGTTTGACTGCTCCAGAAAAACTATGGTTCGAACAAATGATAATCCGTATTTTAGAAGCAAAAATTATACCAGAAAGCTTTGATTTTCAATAGAACACCCGCTTAAGTATGATGTTTTTTTGAAAAATATCTGTAATGCTGGACAACTCCTTGGAATATATCCGACAATGGATGAGAAAACAATAGAGAAGACAAGTTCCTATGTCTGCGAAGTGGACGGGCAGAAGCTCACCATCCTTGAAAAATACCTCTCCGACAACGGCTGGAAATCGGAACCGTTCCCGCCGCATGCCAGATGGAAGGCGTCGAAGGACAAGATAAATATTGTTGCCTACAACAGCGGCAAGCTTACGGTGCAGGGCAGGGGGACCGGCGAATTCGTCACATTCTTCCTGGAGCCGGAAATCCTGAAGGAGGCGCGGCTTGGATACGAGCAGATTCTCGACGGCACCGCCGACAAGGTTGAAAGGGATGATGAGTTCACCCCGCATGCAGGTATAGACGAGAGCGGCAAAGGTGATTTCTTCGGGCCGCTTGTCATTTCCGCTGTCTACGTGGACGATGAAACGCGGCCCCGGCTGCTCAAGATCGGCGTGAAGGACTCCAAGAAGATAAAGAACGACAGGAAGATCGCGGTCATCGCCGAACAGATAAGGAAGACAGTCGCCGGCCGCTTCGCGGTTGTCTCGATAGGTCTTGATTCATACAACAGGCTCTATGAGAAGATTGGCAACTTGAACAAGCTCCTCGCCTGGGGCCACGCCCGCGCGATCGAGAACCTCCTCGAAAGAGTTCCCGACTGCAAGTGGGCGCTGTCGGACAAGTTCGCCAACGAAAGCCTGATAAGGAACGCGCTGATGGAGAAGGGGCGGAAGATCGAGCTCCGCCAGCGGACAAAGGCGGAGAGCGACATCGCCGTCGCGGCCGCGTCCATCCTTGCGCGCGACGAGTTCGTCAGGAAGATCCATGCTCTTGGAAGGGAGCTTGGGATGCCTCTGCCGAAGGGCGCAGGTGCAAATGTGGACGAAGCCGCGAAGAAACTGGTCGAGAAATTCGGACGCGAAAAGCTTCCATCCGTCGCCAAGATGCATTTCAAGACCGCCTTGAAGGCCCTTGGAATGGAGCCGTAGGCGCTGAATTTGAGCCTGTGCTGAAATTTTATTTCCTAAAGTTTTGCAAGTTTGTTTGAATCTTTTACAGGTAATTGCTATTTTACAACTCCCTTTTTGATTTTCCGTGGCAATATAAAACATCAAATCATTATATTAAGGAGAAAAGAGATGAGCAAGATTCATGCGGAACACGTTTTCACCTCCGAATCAGTTTCAGAGGGGCATCCGGACAAGGTTTGCGACCAGATTTCAGATGCGGTGCTTGACGCCTGCCTCAACCAGGATCCGGAAAGCCGAGTAGCCTGTGAGACGCTTGTGACCACCGACCTGGTAGTCATTTCCGGCGAAATCACCACCAAGGCCAAGGTCAACTGGGAGGCTCTCGCCCGCAAGGTCGTAAACGACATCGGATATACTGATGCGGAAATCGGCTTCTCAGGTTCCTCCTGCAAGGTCTTCACCTGCATCCACAGCCAGTCTCCTGATATTTCCCAGGGTGTAACCGCAGGACAGGGCCTCCACAAGGAGCAGGGCGCCGGCGACCAGGGGATGATGTTCGGGTACGCGTCGAGCGAGACGAAGGAGCTCATGCCCGCCCCGATCCTCTACTCCCACAAGATTGTCGAGGAGCTCGCACGTCTCCGCAAGGCTGATCCGAAGAAGTACCGCAACCTCCGTCCGGATTCGAAGAGCCAGGTCTCCTTCAAGTACAAGGCTGGAAAGCCTGTCTGCGTCGAGACCATCGTCGTATCACACCAGCATGCTCCTGAGATGACCAGGGACTGGCTTGAGAAGCTTGTCAGGGAAGTCGCGAAGAAAGTCATTCCGGCCCAGTTCATGAAGGGCGATATCAAATACCATATCAATCCTACAGGCAAGTTCGTCGTCGGCGGACCCAACGGCGACACCGGTCTTACCGGACGCAAGATCATCGTCGACACCTACGGCGGCGTCGGTTCGCATGGCGGCGGCGCCTTCTCAGGCAAGGATCCGAGCAAGGTCGACCGCTCGGCCGCATATATGTGCCGCTACATCGCGAAGAACATCGTCGCCGCGAAGCTCGCGGAGAAATGCGAAGTGCAGGTCGCGTACGCCATCGGCGTCGCCGAACCGCTCAGCATCAATGTCGACACCTACAGCACAGGCGTGATCGAAGACGATGCGAAGCTCGAGAAGATCATCAGGGAGACGTTCGATCTCAAGCCCGCCGGCATCATCAGGACTCTTGGCCTCAAGACGCCTGGCAAGAACGGCTGGTCATACCAGAAGGCGGCCGCGTACGGCCATTTCGGCAGGAGCATCTTCCCTTGGGAGAAGATCGACAGGGTCGACGCCCTGAAGAAATCAGCCGCAAAATATCTGAAGTGCTGCGGCTGCGGCTCCTGCTAATGCGTTTTTAAACATCAACAGACTGCAAACGTCCGCAAGGCCGTTTGCAGTTTTTTTTATTAGGAGATCTGCAATGGCAAAGAAGAATATGAAGGTCCTGGGCGTTGGTTCGCCGATCCTTGACATCCTCGTGAACGTCGAAGACTCGTTCCTCGCTTCAATCAAGGCGCCGAAAGGCGGAATGGAGCTTACGGATTCGGCTTCCATGGATAAGGTGCTTGAAACAATCAAGGCAAAGACTTCCGTTGCGCCAGGGGGATCGTCGGCGAACACCATATTCGGACTTGCAAGGCTTGGTTTTCCGACAGCGTTCCTCGGCAAGACCGGCAATGACAGGCAGGCCTCGGTATATAAGGAATCATATGCCGCAATGGGGGGCGATCTCTCCAGGTTCAAGTTGAACGACAAGGTTCCAACCGGACGCTGCTTGAGCATGATCACTCCTGATTCGGAACGCACGATGCGCACGGATCTCGGAGCTGCCGCCACGCTTGCCCCTGAAGACATCTCCGATGCCGACTTCAAGGGGATCACCCATCTCCACGCCGAAGGATACCTGCTCTTCAACGAGAAGCTCACAAGGGCTGTGCTTGAACAGGCGAAGAAGAACAAATGCACGGTCAGCCTCGATCTTTCCTCTTTCGGAGTCGTAAACGCCTGCAAGCCCATACTGGCGGAACTGCTCGACAAATATGTCGACATAGTGTTTGCCAACGAGGACGAGGCGAAGGCATTCTGCGGGACAGATGTCCCCGAGAAGGCACTGGACATCCTTTCAAGGCATTGTGAGACTGTCGCGGTGAAGCTTGGGAGGAAGGGGGCGGCCATCAGAAGTTCCGGCAAGACCGCAACCGTCCAGGCTGAACTTGTAAAGGCGGTTGACACCACCGGCGCAGGAGATCTCTGGCAGGCCGGGTTCCTCTACGGATTCCTCAACGGCAGGACTCTCGAGGAATGTGGCAGGTTCGGTTCGATCCTAGGCGCGGAAGTCGTCCAGGTCGTCGGCGCCGACATTCCGGAAAAGCGTTGGCCGGCGATCAGGAAGCGGATTTCGGGCTGAGTCTTGTTTACATTTATATCCTTGATTATTTTAACATCCTTGCATATATTAAAAGTAAGGAAAGTTAATATAGTAAGGAGACATGATGATTGTATCTACAATGACAAGCAAGGGCCAGACCACGATTCCAAAGCCAATACGGGATGCGTTGCATCTGAATGCCAACGACAAGATTGCCTACGAACTCCAGTCTGACAGATTAATTGTATATC
>CAZDNQ010000370.1:0-5169 GCA_964506605.1 uncultured Victivallis sp.
TGATGGGTGCAAACGTGTTGAAGTTGGTGTAGGCGCTGGCGAAGAAATCGCCGACAGGCACTTCTACTGACGGAGTCTCCTCCCCATCCCAGTAGAAACGGAGGATGGTGAAACGGTAGTTGCCTGTGGGCGTCATCCAGATCTGCTGGATCGCTCCCGGTCCTTTGACATCCGCCAGCACCAGCGTCTCACCGGGCTTTATCGAGGTGCACGGACGCACCTTCCAGCCGGTGCCAAGGTCGCGAGAACATTTGTGTTCAGGATCGACATGGCGTCCGCCCTGTCCCTTGCCCCCTGTGGGGTTTTCCGCCGAGATCGAACGGGTTTCAGCATTCGAGAGCCTTGAAAGGTTGCCGAGATTGAGACCAAGTCCGTTGTACATTTTCAACTCCTGATTATTTGCGTTATCTTATTTTGATAGACAAAGATATTTATGAAATCGCCTTAATCTGCCATTGAATATTCATAAGGTCTATGGCTTTTTTTATTAAAAATATGTAGTATCTTATGATTCATGAAAGGACTCAAGCATTTTTTCACCGTTCCTGTGTCTTTCGGGGAGGCCCTGAAGATAAGGGGTATTGGAATTCAGGAGAGGATGCCGCCTGTGATCGTCCACAGGCCTGCCGGGACCGGGGATTTCCTGTTCATGTATTTTTATGAACCAGTTGAAATCTCTTCCGGAGGACCGATCGCAGAATGCCCTGAAGGCACCCTGTCGATTTGGAGGCCCGGACAGCTCCAGCACTACGGCAACAGGAAACATGGATTCAACCACACCTGGATCCACTGCGATGGCAGTCTGGTTGAGTCGCTGCTTGAAACGAACAGCCTTGACAGGGACGGACACATGCAGATCTCTCCCGCGCCTATGGAGAGGTATCTGACGCTGATATACGATGAGATCTCAGGCAGCTCCTCCGCGGACGAAGGGGTGGTCTCCGCGCTCATGACCGCGCTTGTATGCTCGATAGCGCGGGACAAGAAGAGGAAATCCGTCCCTGAGGCGGTCCCTGAAAATCTCCTCAAGGTGAGGAATCTCATGGAGTCAGGATGCGAGACGGGATTCACCCTCGCCGAACTTTCGGAGAAGGCAGGATACTCCGTGCCGCATTTCTCGGCGTTGTTCAGGAGATATTTCCATGCTTCGCCAATAGACTACCTGATAAGGGCGAGGATGAACCGCGCCGCCTATCTGCTGCGTGACAGCAACCGTAGGGTCGGCGAGGTGGCTGCCATGGCCGGATATGACGACATATTCCACTTCTCGAAGCTGTTCAAGAAGCATTTTGGCAAAAGTCCCCGTGAGTTCAGCGGGAGGAAGGGGCATGTCTCTTTAAAAGGAGGTAGGATATGGGAGAGGAAGTGAAATTATATGAGTATAAGGATATTGTCCTGACCGATGAGATCCTGACTTACAAAGGCGGGAAAATTCCTGTAAAGGAGATCAGCTCGTTCGAGGTTGCAGACTGCGGTGTCGGCCGTGCCAGATGGATTCTGCCATTGCTAGTGGGAGCGACCGGATATGCGGTCCTGTGGTTCTGTTCCGGAGACAACTCGTTCATCGCCCTGAACAACATCACAGGAGTTTTTCTGCTGGGCATCGTCGTCTTTTCCGCAGTAGTCGTCATGAGAAGCCTGGATTTCGAGCCGGAAGGCATGGTGAAGCTTGTAGTTGTCACAATAGACAGGAGGATTACTGTGTTGAAGACAAAGGAGCTGCAGGCGATAAACAGGCTTGAAGAGGCTTTGAAGAAGATCCTGGAGAATTCCAAAGACTGAAAGGATTATGCCGCCTCGTCGAACTTGTTCTCCGGGATGTAGGACCTGAGCAGAGCCTTGATGTCGTTGATGTCGTTGGACTTCGCGAGCTCGCGCACCTTCTCCAGGTCCACAGGTATCTGCGGGATGTCGGTCTTGCGGGCGACGTATATGCGGTCGAACGGAGTCCTCTGCACCTTCTCCTCGTCGGTGAGCAGTTCCTCGTATTCCTTCTCGCCTGGACGCAGCCCGGTGATCTTGATATCGATGTCCTTGTCGGGGACAAGCCCTGACAGCTCGATCAGCTTCCTCGCCATGTCGTAGATCCTGATCTGCTCCCCCATCTCCAGTACCATGATGTCGCGGTCATTCCCGATCGTCCCCGCCTGCAGCACAAGGTCTACGGCTTCCGGGATCGACATGAAATACCGGACGACGTTCTTGGAGGTGACGGTCACAGGGCCACCTTCCTTGATCTGCTGCTTGAACAGGGGGATCACGCTCCCGCTGCTGTCGAGGACGTTCCCGAAGCGGACGACGATAAATTCAGTTGATTTCCGGGGGCGTTCCAGGCAGAGCCGTTCCGCGATCCGCTTTGTGGCGCCCATTATGCTCGTCGGGCAGATGGCCTTGTCAGTCGATATCATGACCATCCTCCTGACATTGTGCCGTTCGCATTCCTCGAAGAGGACGGACGATCCGACTATGTTTGTCCCCAGCGCCATCTGCGGATTCTCCTCCATCAGGGGGACATGCTTGTACGCGGCGGCGTGATAGACAATTTCGACGTTGTTCCCGCTTATGGCCTTTGAAACGTCTTCGGCGCATCTGACATCTCCGATGACGTTCACAATTTTCAGGTTTGGATATGAGTTCTTGAGCTTCCTGCTTACGTCATAGAGATTGAATTCGGAAAGTTCAAAGAGCACCATGCTTTCAGGGTTATATGCGGCGAGCTGACGGCACAGCTCAGAGCCTATGCTTCCGCCAGCCCCGGTGATCATGATCCTCTTGCCCTTCACAAACTCGGCGACGTCCGTCCTGTCCAGCTTTACAGGCTTCCTGCCGAGGAGATCCTCGATCTCGACATTCTTGAGATGCGACACGTTGATCTTGCCGGCGGCGATGTCGGCGTAGACAGGCACCATCCTCAGCGTGCAGTTCGCGCCTTCCTCGTCAAGCTGGTTCATTATCTCGCGGATCGTAGCTGGATTCGAATAAGGGGGCAGCAGCAGTATCTCTGAAATCTTCAGCTTCTTGGCGAAAAACCCTGTTTTGTCAGGTTCGCCGAGGACTGGTATCCCCCTTATTGATACGCCGGGGTTCATATCCTTGTCCATGATGCCGATGATATGCCTGTTGCCCCAGCCGGTCGAGAAGGCCTGTATGACGCTGTTGCACGAGCCGGATGAGCCGAGGATGAGGGTCTTTATCGTCTTTTCGCTCTTTCCTTTCGCGGCCGCTTCGCGTATGACCCTGCTAAGGACCCTTTTGCCTGATATCGCGAAGAAGCATATCAGGAAGTCCAGTACAAGCACCGACCTTGAGAAGCCGATGAAGTATTCCTGGCGCCAGGTCATGATTACAACAAAGAGGATGAGGGAGGACACGACGTTTGCCAGGAATATCTGCATCAGGTCGTGTATGCTCACGTATCTCCACATCCCGCTGTATATCTTGAACAGGTAGAATACAACGAGCTTGAGACCTATTACCATAGGAAGGGCCCGCTCGAGCGATATGACCTCGTTCGCAGGGAACTGGAACTCGAAGCGGAGATAGAACGCCAGCAGGAATGAGATGGCGATCGTGAATGCGGACGTCAGGAACACGAAAAATGTCTTTGCAGGGAAAAGCTTCTCGACGATGTCCTCGAGCTGGCTGTTGAGCCAGACTATCGGGCTGAGTTTCTTCCCCTGGTTTGTCATCTGCCGGCTCCTGCGATTTTTTTCAGCGTGGAGACTATCCTTTCAAACTCAGTTTTCTTCAGCCCCGGGAATATCGGCAGCGACAGGCACTGGTCGAAAAGCTTTTCTGCGACGGGGAAATCACCCTTCTTGAAACCGTATTTCTCCCTGTAGTAGGGGTGCATGTGCAGCGGAATGTAATGGACGCTGCATCCTATGCCGGCCTCCTTCATCATCTCGTACGCCTCGTTCCTGTGCACGCCGGTCACGGCGCCGTCGATCCTGATTACGTACAGGTGCCATGAGTGCCTGGTGTCGGGATTCTCCGCCGGAAGCGTTATTCCCGGGATACCCTTCAGGGCCTTGCCGTAGGCGGCGGCTATCTTCCTGCGCTCGGTCATGAATGAACCGGCCTTCTTCAGCTGATGGATCCCTATTGATGAAGCAATGTCGGTAAGATTGTATTTGTAGCCGGGTGCGACGATCTCATAATACCAGGTGCCGGACTTCGTGAACCTCTTCCATGCGTCCTTGCTGATGCCGTGCAGGCACATGATCCTCATCCTGTCGGCCCATTCCTGCCTGTCTGTCGTCGCCATGCCGCCTTCGCCTGTGGTGATGGTCTTGTTGGCGTAGAACGAATAGCAGGCGATATCGGCGCCTTTGCCCGCATACTGCCATTCCCCTTTTTCATCCTTGTAGTGGGCCGGACACACATGTGCGCAGTCCTCGACCAGGAACAGCCCGTATTTTCTACAGATCTTCCGGCACCTGTTCACATCATAGGGCTGGCCGCCGTAATGCACAGGCATGACGGCCTTCACGCCGTTATGTTTTTTTGGCACTCCCTTTACCTGCCTGCCGCTTCTGATCTTCCTTATGACCTCCTGGACCTGGTCGAGATTGATGCAGAAATCCTTTTCGTTCACGTCGACAAGTACTGGAATGGCGTTGAAGTAGCGGACGACTTCCGCGGTCGCCGCAAAAGTCATCGTCGGCACGATCACCAGGTCGCCTTCCTTGATTCCTACAGCTTCAAGGGCGAGATGCAGTGCGGCGGTACAGGAATTCATCGCAACTGCGAACTTCGCATCGGTGTATTTGGCAAAATCCGCCTCGAACTGCTTCGTCCTCATGCCGGTTGTCAGCCAGCCGGACTTCAGGCAGGCCGTAACCTCCCTTATCTCGTCCGCCCCGATTGCAGGGCGATGGTAGTTTATGAATTTCATAGCCATGGAAAATCATCCCTTCAAAACGACAAATATAGTTCCTATCAGGATTTTTACATCGTTCAGGAAGCTAATGTTTTCAACATAATCCCAGTATATCTCAAGCTTGTGCGGCAGAATCACCTTCCGGTATTCGTCCTCAGGATCCTTCGCAGCCGCCAGAAGATCCTCCTCGTTCCTGAACTTGATGGACGCAGGATCCGTGATCCCGGGACTAGCCAGCAGAACTTTGTCCCAGCGGTCCTGGTACAGCTTTATGTACTGTTCCACTT
>CAZDNQ010000371.1:0-5155 GCA_964506605.1 uncultured Victivallis sp.
TCAGCGCCGGAAGAGTCAGATGCTTTTTGTGATAGAGCTGCGTCAGGCAGAGAGACAGCGCCGTCTCGAGCCCGATTATTCCGCACGGCGCATAGTCGAACTCTACAAGCTTCTCCGTCTCGGTGTGCGGCGCATGGTCTGTCGCTATCACGGAGATCGTCCCGTCCTTCAGCCCGGCGATTATCGCCCTGCGGTGCGCTTCGGAACGGAGCGGAGGATTCATCTTGTGATTGGTGTCGAAATGCTTGATCACCTCGTCGGTGAGCGTGATATGGTGCGGTGTCGCCTCTGCCGTCACCTTGACGCCGCGCTTCTGTGCGTCCTTGATCATCGTCACGCTACCCTGCGTGCTGACGTGCTGGATGTGTATCCTGCATCCGATCATCTCCGCCAGGATGATGTCGCGGGACACCATGATCTCCTCCGACGCCGCCGGCATTCCGCGCATTCCAAGGAGCACCGACCAAGTGCCCTCGTGCATGACGCCGCCGCATCCGAGCTTGTCATCTTCGCAGTGGTCGAGGATTGGGAGTCCGAACGACTTCGAATATTCCATCACGTGCCGCATCAGCTCATGGTTCTGTATGCATTTGCCGTCGTCGGAAAGGGCTATCACCCCGGTCTTCTTGAGGCTGCCGATGCTTGTCATCTCCTTGCCTTCCTGGTTCTTCGAGATGCAGGCGCAGGGATATACCTTTACCACGCCCTCGTCTCGGGCAATCCGGTTCACAAGTTCGATGTTCGCAGTGCTGTCCGCAGGCGGAGTGGTGTTAGGCATCGCGACAATCTTGGTGAATCCTCCTGCGGCCGCGGCCATGGTGCCAGTCTTAATCGTCTCCTTGTCTGTCCTTCCCGGCTGACGCAGGTGCACATGCATGTCGATGAATCCCGGAGCGACTACAAGTCCCTTGAGGTCTACAACTACGGCATCCGTCGCCTTTGAAGGACTCACGATCCTGCCGTTCCTGATCCCGATGTCCATCTTGCGGTCAATCTTGCGCGATGGATCTATGACCCTTCCGTTCTTGAGGATATAGTTCGTTTTCATCTTATGCGTTCCACCTTGTTAATTGATGCCGGCGAGAAGCCGGCGCTCCCAAAATATCAGCCTTCTAGATTTAATTCGATGTCCAGCTCTTCTGTCCTATGTATTTTCGTTCGATATTCGAAGTTCCTTGTTCGATATTCGACATTAAATTTTCTTCCATCTGCCCTCTCACTTCTCCAGGCATCCTGCAACGAGGTATAGCACCGCCATCCTGACCGCAAGCCCGTTGGTGACCTGCTCGAGTATGACCGACTGCGGTCCGTCGGCAACACATGCTTCGACCTCAACTCCGCGGTTGATCGGTCCGGGATGCATCACCAGGGCGTCCGGCTTGAGATATTTGACGGTCTCCCTGTTGAGCCCGAAGATGTTCGCATATTCGCTGATGCTCGGGAAGAACGCCTCGCGCTGGCGTTCGTGCTGAATCCTCAGGAGATTGACCACGTCCGCATCCTCGATAGTGTCCTTGAGATTGTCGCAGACCCTTACTCCGATATTCCTGAATTCCTTCGGAACCAGAGTGGACGGACCGCCTACCGTGACCTTTGCGCCCAGCTTGATCAGCCCCCAGATGTTGCTTCGTGCGACGCGGCTGTGCAGGATGTCGCCGACAATCGCAACTTTCAATCCTTTGATCTTCCCTTTCTTCTGGATGATGGTGAACATGTCGAGAAGAGCCTGCGTGGGATGCTCGTGCGCGCCGTCGCCCGCATTTATCACTCCGCATTTCAGGTGTTTCGCCAGGAAGTTGTGCGAACCGGCCGCCGAATGGCGCATGACGATCAAATCTACCTGGAGCGCCTCTATGTTCTTTGCCGTGTCCAGCAGCGTCTCACCCTTGGTCAGGCTGCTTGTCGACGCGGACATGTTGACTATGTCGGCGCTGAGCCGCTGTTCCGCGAGTTCGAAAGAGGCCCTGGTCCTTGTGCTGGGCTCGACGAAGAAGTTCACAACGGTCTTGCCGCGCAGGGCAGGCACCTTCTTCACCCTGCGTTCCGACACCTTCTTGAACTCCTGCGCCGTGTCAAGGATCAGCTTTATCTCGTCGGCGGACAGGTCGTACAGCGCGAGCAGGTCTTTTCTTGTCCATTTTGTCATATTTTAATCCTTATCTTTTCGGCTTCAGGTATACTGCGTCAACCCCTCCAAGCTCCTCCCATGACACGGAGATATGCTCCGGGGCGGGCACATGATGTTTCAGCCCGACATAGTCCGCCTGGATCGGGAACTCCCTCATTCCGCGGTCCACCAGCACGGCGAGCCTTATCAGGGCCGGCCGCCCGTAGTCGCTCATCGCATCTAGCGCCGCCCTTATGGTCCTGCCGGTGTGGAGGACGTCGTCGACAAGTATGATTGTCCTGTTGTTTATGTCGAAGGGGATGTCGGTCTCATGGATCTGCGGGAGGGTCTTCCTCATGCCGATATCGTCGCGGTACATGCTGATGTCGAGCTTTCCGATCGGTATCTCGAGGCCGGAGGACTTCCTGATGGATTCGACGATGCGTCTTGTGAACGGGAGGCCCTTGAGCTGGATTCCGAGGAAGGCTATCTCGCTGAGCTGGCTTTTGTCGAAATCGGAGCTTATCGCCCTTGCAACCTTGTCAATGGCGCCGGCGATCCCCTTCGCATCCAGCAGCAGTTTTCTTTCGTTGTTCTGCATTTCACATCGTTTGTGATGAATTTTTTAAAAATAATGCGGAATTCCGAAAACACACAACTGTTTTCCGAATAATTCCGTTTTTTTTCGGAAACACCCTGCGTTATTTCTGCCGCCCAGCCCAGGAACGCCTCAAAACAGCGCCGCTGCCGCCTCTATGACATCGCATATTCCAAATCTTGTTGTAACTTATCCTTAGTAATAACCTTGGCAGAAAGACACCTATGGATCCCAACTGGAAAAGTCGAAAATGGCGCCCCTTTTGATTCTCCTAGTCCATAAAAAGGGTATGGGAGTATTTGCCATAACCTGTTAGTTATGGATTACTTATCTGCCTCATGAGTGCTTTTAAATTAAATCTCACTTATAATTTTGGACTTGATTGATTCAAATTCAGAATCACTTATCAATTTCGCATCCAGCATCTGTTTTGCCTTTTGAAGTCTTACCGTAGCATCATTACCTGAATCAATATTCTGGGGCTGGGTAGCTGTTGAAATCTGAACCCCTCCAGCCTTAGCCCGCATTTCTTCGAGTTCTCTGATTCTCCTTTTCTCACGCCAAGATTGTTCATGGAACTGGCAAAGACGATAGATTTGTTGCGCCTGCTCTTTATTGAGACCTTCGAACTTCTTTATGCTTACGGTATTGCTTGCACCTGCAAGATCTGTCACGCTTGAAAAGGATATTGTGAGATCTGCGGAGAATATCCCCACGCCGATTTTTATATCCTTGAGATCTTGCCATCGTATATCAGTAAATTCAAACCCACCAAACAGGCCACGCTTCAATACAGTAAAGCGACCACTTGTGGCGGCAATTAAGATGCGCCGATGTTTGAGTGCATAATATCGTCGCTGAATTGCCCATGCTTCCAAGTTCTCACCTTGGACGAGAAGTGATTTTAAATAATCCAATGCTTTGATAACTCCAGGCTCACTGGGAGTTTGCATCACCGGCGTGATACCTGATTCTTTCGTTTCGGCTGCCATAGCTTCCCCTTTTCAGTTAATATTTGCGAGAGAATAAGGCAAGCATCTTGGCTGGAATAGCACTCAAAAAAAGAGCGCGCACCCCGACCACACTCTTTGGAGGCACTGGTATGCCTTGTTGAAATGCAGAAGGGAAACGCCCAAAGCAGGGCGTGCCCTTCGACATCATTTCCCATATATGAAAACTACCAGTTTCCCAAATAAACGCTTGTCAAAAGCCACGTTAAACTATTTTAAAGAACATGATTAATATAATTGGGATTTGCATGAATAATAGTAACTCAGTATACTTCCGTAAGATAGGATAGGAAAAGGGTCTGATAGACATATAAAATTCCAGACTTTTCTGAAGTTATATTACAATTAGTTTCCGAGGGGAAAAGATGGTGCTTGCTTGCCGTACTGGCGGAGCCGTCCCATGACAAGGCTACAGCGATCGCCTACTCCTACGATTCCATATCCCTCCTGACCTCAATTCGGAGCGACAGCAGCCTCTCCTACACCCCAGACGACGAGAATAGACTGGTGTCCATAGAGTGTAGTACAGGCATCTCGCCTGCAATTCGCATTCAAGTTGATTTCTCTTTGGACTACCTGTCCCGCCACATCTCCAAGAAAGTCTATTCTTGGTCTTCATCAACCAACGACTGACGACCGCTTCGTCTACGACGGATGGCACCTCATCGCCTCCTTTTCTGCTTCACCGATTCATATTCTTCATGGGGCGAAGAGATTGCAAGCGCTGGTCCAGTCCTCCGCAGCTTTAGCAAAGGTGGAGAAGTTGGCTGGCTGCTGCTGGAGATTGAAATCGAAGACTCCTGATGTACCTTTGGCAAGGCGTCAATAAGACGTGATGCCATAGTGTCTTGGCTGCTCTCAAGGGGTCACATCAGTGCTGCAACAGGCAAAAAAGTGTCAGCAGGTTTTTTGCACCAGAACATCTCATAATCTAGGATGTAGCACAAGTCAAAATATTATATTGACCGGAGGAAACTGATATCCATGAAAAAATTCTATTTGGCTGTTGTTATTGATGAAGTCACCAGAACTCCAACTACGTTATATATTTCAGAAGGCGAACTGAAGTTTAAAGTGTTTCTGTTTAGAAAACCTTATGTTTTGAAAAAGGAATCTGTTCAAGAAATTATAGAGGTGGAAAAAATTCCAGTAACTTTTTTTGGACATGGAATTAAGGTTTCTCACAATGTAAAAGATTACTACGATCCTGTATATTTTCAGCCGCTATCATGGAAATATGATCAGGTTATAATGGCGTTAAAGGATTACGGTTATGATATTCAAACTTTGCAGAAATAAAAAGATTAATTTCTTTATTTATTTCATTCTCCTTATAATCGTTCTTTTAATATTTAATTGCCTCAACCAAGGACCTCAAGGTTCAGAATACAACTTGCCTTCCGGGAAGAAAATTAGAATAATAGAAGTTGGGAAAATGTT
>CAZDNQ010000372.1:0-5149 GCA_964506605.1 uncultured Victivallis sp.
GTCAGGCTCGAATACGAGCAGTGTCTTCAGTGTGTCTTCGGCGTCGGCCTCCTTGCCTGTCGCGAGCAGCTTCTTCGCCTCCTCAAGGGTCTTCTCCGTTTCCGGCACATAGGAGGTGCCGCGTCTTGCCGCCGGGGAGTCCCTGTGCTTCTGCTTGGACTTTGACATGGAGCTCAGCGCCATGGTCGGCGCGATACCGTTCGTCTGCAGTTCGATGGCGCTCCCTTTCGGCTTCGAATTGATGATGATGAACGTAAGCAGTATTATGACTGCAAACGATATTATCAGAGGTGCCAGCGACTTGTTCATTGTCTCCCTACGCTATCCTTCCTTCGATTTCGGCGATCTTGTCGTTGATCTCCCTGATGGCATGGCCCAGCTTCTGCACTTTCTTGGGCATCACGACCCTTTCGAGGAATTCGCGCGGGCTTTCCGCAGGCGTGCCTACGACTGATTCGCCGGGGGCTACGTCCTTGAGGACTCCGGATGTTCCAGCGACTCTGGCTCCGTCGCCTATCGTAATGTGCCCGTTGATTCCGGCCTGGGCCGCTATTATGACTCCGCGTCCGATCTCGGTGCTGCCGGCGACGCCTGACTGCCCGATCAGCATTGAGAATTCACCGACTACCACGTTGTGCGCAAGATGCACCTGGTTGTCAAGCTTCACTCCACGCTTGAGCCATGTCTTGCCGAAACGCGCCCTGTCGATTGTGCAGTTGCCGCCGATCTCCACATCGTCGTCGATCTGCACGAAGCCGACCTGCGGAATCTTCTGGATGCCCATCGGCCCCGCCTCGAATCCAAATCCGTCGCTGCCGATGACAGTCCCGGAATGGATTATCACCCTGCTGCCGATGACGCATCTCTCCCTGATCGAGACATTCGGGTAGATGAGGCATTTCGAGCCGATCTTCGTGTAATGTCCGACATATGTTCCAGCGCATATCACTGAACCGTCGCCTATCTCCGCCTCCTCGTCGATCACCGCGCAGGGGCCTATATGGACGTCCTTCCCTATCTTTGCGGATTTCGCAACTGACGCCTTGGGATCAATGGCGGGCGGGAACTTGATCGGCGGCGGTGCAAAGAAGTCTATCGCCTTCGAGAACGAAGTGTTCGGATTCTTGCAGGCGATGAAGGCCCGCCCATCCTTCGGCTTGTCGCCGCAATCCTCTCCAACGAGCACCACCGAGGCGTTGGTCTTCTGCAGCTGCGCCGCATATTTCTTGTTGGCGAGGAAGGAGATGTCCCCTTCACCGGCGTTCTTCAGGGACGCCACCGATTTCAACACCAGCTCCTCGTTCCCGACAATCCTGCCCTCTGCGAGCTTCGCAAGCTCCTTTACGGTAATCTCCTTTGCCATCTTACATTTCTCCAGAATATTTAAATTTAAAGTTTATATCCTTCTGCACTCTGTCGTCTGTCCGCTGTCGTCTATTTCTTTATCGCAGGTTCCGCAGTGGTTTCCTTCTTCTCCTCTTTCTTCCTGTCATCCTTCTTCTCTTCAGGCTTCCTGTCCTCCACTGACTTGTTGATCTCCTTGAGGATGATCTCCGTTATGTCCATTTCAGGGAGCTTGTACACAATTGAAGGGATATTGTTGAGGGTCTTGCCGGAGGAATCGAGGACTATTGTTATACCCTGGGGCTGGCAATGCTTTTTAATCGTCTCGGAGATCTCCTTGAGCAGGTTGCTCCTCTTCTCCTCGTAGATGTCCTTGAGCTGGTTCTGCTTCTCGGTATTATACTGTTTGACTTCGGCCTCCTTCTCCTTGAGCTGGCGGTACTTGTCCTGTGCGGCTACCCGCTTGTTCTCGCGTTCGGCCTCGCTGAGCGCTATATTCTGCGCGGCGTCCCGGAGCTCCTTGAACTCGTCCTGCAGCTTCACGAGCGAATCATTGAGCTTGTCCGAATAATCCTTGAACACCTCCGCCTGCTTCTTTATATCCGCATCGGCGATCTTGGTCTTATAGTAGTTCTGGAACAGCTTCTCCATGTCCACCACGGCGATCTTCTGGTCCGCGCAGAATCCGCTTAATGCGGCGAATATGGAAAATATCGTTGCAGTCAATAACAGCTTTCTCATGATCATCTCCTTTTTTTATGGGGGCATCGTCCTGTCAGGGCGTTTTCCAGCGAGATAAGATAATCCTGAAACACGAATTTGAAAGTGGAGATGCCGCCGGATTCCAGCATGGGGGAAAGTCTTTCCGCAATATTCCGGTCAAGCTTCTGCTTCCTTCTGGATCCCGAACTGCATGTCGTGGAGCTTCTTGTACTGGCCTCCCTTGGCGATGAGCTCGTCATGGGTCCCTTGTTCGACGATCCTTCCCTGGGAAAGTACAATTATAAGGTTCGCATGCCTGATCGTGCTCAGGCGGTGTGCAATCGCGAAAACCGTCCTGTTGCCCATCAGATTGTCCAACGCCTCCTGCACAAGGCGCTCTGTGACCGTGTCAAGCGCGCTTGTCGCCTCGTCGAGGATTAGTATCGGAGGATTCTTGAGTATGGCCCTGGCGATGGATATGCGCTGTTTCTCTCCGCCGCTCAGCTTGAATCCCTTCTCGCCGACCACCGTGTCGAAGCCTTCCTGGTGGCGTCCGTCGGTTATGAACTTGGTCGCATTGGCCTGAGCTGCGGCCTCCTCGATCTGCAGCCTGGTCGCTGATGGATTTCCATAGGAGATATTGTTCGCGATGGTGTCGTTGAACAGGATCGTGTTCTGTGATACGATTCCAATCAGGCTCCTGAGCGATGAGATCTTTATGTCGCGGACATCGTGCCCGTCTATGGTGACGGATCCCGAATCGACGTCGTAGAACCTCGCAATCAGGTTTGCTATCGTCGTCTTGCCTGAACCTGTCTCGCCGACAACCGCGACGACACCACCCTTCGGGATCACCACGTCTATGCCGTCCAGGATCTTCTTGTCCTCGTAGGAGAATTTCACATTGTTGAGCCTGATCTCGCCCTTGAACTCCTTCAACTCGGTGGCGCCGGCCTTCTCGGTGACTTCAGGCTTCATGTCGAGCAGGTCGAAATACCTGTCGGCCGCAGCCATGCTGCGCTGCACATAGGTGTTGATCTTGATGATGTTCCTGACAGGCTGGTATGCGAAGATTATCGGCACGATCAGCTGCGCGATGTCGCTTATCGGCATGCTGCGGTAGCAGCAGTATAAGAGGAAGATGATGACGCTGACCACCGAGACGAACTCGACCAGCGGGGCTATCATGAGTTCGGCGCGGAGCGCCTTTATGACGGTCCTGAAATAGGTCTTGTTCACATTCTTGAACGTCTCGACCTCCTTTGCCTCCATGTTGTACGACTTTACGATCAGTATGCCGGTGAACACCTCGTGCATCCTGGTGATGACGTCGGCGATCCTTGAGAACGCCTTCTGGTAGATCTTCCTGATGCGGCGGCCTATGATTATAATCGGCAGCACCGCGATCGGCAGGCCCAGCATAAGTATCAGGGGAACTATGAGGCTCTGGTTCTGCAGGCTGACATATATCACGAAGCCCACGCAGGCGAGAAGCTCGATCGGGCACCGTGTCGCATCCTCGATTGTGAACGAGATCGACGACTCTATCGCCCCGGTATCGTTTGTGCAGCGGCTTATCAGCTGTCCCACGTCCACCTTGCCGTAGAACTTCATCGACTGCTGGACAAGCTTCTCAAAAGCCTTGTCGCGGAGGTCGGCGACAACTTTTGTGCCGACCCAGCGGGTGTAGAGCTTGTTGACGTAGACCCCTGCGCTCCTGAGGAACCAGAGCAGTATGAATATCGAACTGGAGATAAGCAGGCACTGCCAGGTCATCTTGTCGTCTTTTACAAGAGGGACGTCGATGTGGAGATAATTTATGATCTTCTGGGAGGTCTGCACCATCTGCAACAGGTTGGTGTCCTTTTTCCCTGCGGTCTCAACCAGCCCCTTTGAAGGGGCTGCCGCTGCGGCGTCCGGCTGCCCTTTGGCGGGCGCTGATGCCTGGACGATCGGGGTGGCTCTCCCCTTGTTCTCCACAGACTCCATGAAGTCCTTGATCCAGAAGAAGCTCCCGAACAGGGATCCTGCCGACACGAAACCAGCCAGTATGCCTATGGCAAGCTTGTACTTGTATGGCTTGGCAAAGGTCAGAAGCCGGAAGTAGCTCTGCCTCTTGAATGAATATTTGTCTCCCATGAAACGCGCCGATCCTTGAAAATTATGGACAACTGGTCCTTGCCCAAGAGATTTTATTGAACTAAACTATTACATTACATCTATAAAGTGGTTCAAACAAATTGTCTTTGCAAATAGGAGCTTTTATATGAGGATAATATCCTGGAACGTGAATGGAATAAGGGCCGTCCAGAAGAAAGGCTTCGTAGGCTGGCTGCTCAAGGAGAAGCCGGACGTGCTCTGCCTGCAGGAGACGAAGGCGGAAGAGGACCAGCTCGACATGGAGCTCCGCTGCATCCCGGGCTATAAAAGCTACTGGTGTTCGGGTGTGAAGAAAGGCTATAGCGGAACTGCGAACTTCGCAAAAGTTGAGCCGCAGGACATATCTTTCGGGTTCGGACTTGGCGAGGAGTTTGACAGGGAAGGCAGGATAATCGCCATGGATCTTCCGGAATTCACAATACTCAACATCTATTTCCCGAACGGGCAGAAGGACGATGAACGCCTCAAATACAAGCTTGCCTTCTACGATGCGACTCTCGCATTCTGCGAATCCCGCAGGAAGCAGGGCAGGGAGCTCCTGATCTGCGGCGACTACAATACCGCACACAACGAGATCGATCTGGCACGCCCCAAGGACAACGAGGATGTGTCGGGGTTCCTCAGGATAGAGCGCGACTGGATGGACAAGTGGGAGAAGCACGGCTACATCGACACCTTCCGCAGGCTTCATCCCGACAAGGCGGAGGCGTATACATGGTGGAGCATGCGCACCGCCGCGCGAGGCAGGAACGTCGGCTGGAGACTCGACTACCATTATGTCACCCCGGGCCTCTTCAAGAAGGTGCAATCCTCCGAGATGATGACGGATGTCATGGGCTCAGACCACTGTCCGATAGCGATTGAGCTGGATATGTAACTGGAAACTCGAAATTGGGTTCAGGATAGTATGTTGGGCTTTAGCCCGACTTTTTGAGTTCTCAAG
>CAZDNQ010000373.1:0-5144 GCA_964506605.1 uncultured Victivallis sp.
CAGAGGTATCCGAGTATGGCAAGCATCTTGAGTGCGAGCATCGTCCATCTGTTGAAAATGATCCGTATGGCATCCAGCGTCCTCACCAGGAAGCGGTCGGGGGAGATCAGGGGTACCCGGAAGAACAGGTACATGTTGAGCACAATATGCCAGAACATCTTCCTTTTCATCTCGCGGGCGCGCAAGGCCTTTGTCTCCGTAGCCTTGTACACAGGTTTCATCAGGTTGCTCTGCTGGAGGAATGAGAGGACCTTTGTGACATCCTCCTTTCCGGCATATATTCCAGACTGCCTTAGCTTGTCCACGAAGGATTCAAGCTCCATGTTTCCGGTCATGCAGGCTATTATCCGGTAATCCCTTTCGGATATGCGGAAATAGTTTCCCGAAACAGGATCAAATATGACCCATGTCGGCATGCCGGTTTCGTCGGCCCCCCCCTTGAACAGTTCCAGATCAGATCTCAGCTCGCCGGTGTGCTCCGGCTGCTTCGGGATCTGCATGGATACAGGCTGGGGGGGAAGGGGAGGGCTTTCTTTGGCTTCGTTATTATTCATTAAATAATGAACATCCAACATTCAACATCGAACTCTGAACGTCGAATTAATTCCCTTTGTTCATTTCCGCGGTCTTGATGCCTGCCGAATAAACCAGTAGTCTTTCTTCGAGATCGTATTTTTCATGCTTATTCATAAAATACAGGGTCCTTCGTTCGAAGTTGGATGTTCAAAGTTGAATGTTCGATGTTCATCCCCATCCGTTTCTTCACAGCTGCCTGTACCAGAGCACCATATGGCGGAAGAGGTAGTAGCCGAGGGAGACCCTTTTACCGGATACGCGCGCTATCCCCCTCATGCCGCATATCAGGTTCTGCTGGTTTTTGTCATCCAGCTTCACCCTGATCATGTAGCAGTATTTCTTAGTCTCGGTCAGGATTGGCTTGGGGCTGATGGAAATGACCGTGCCGTTCAACGTCGATTCGGGTCTTGCATGGAGATAGAGGGCGACCTTGCAGTCCGGCCCTATGACAGATGCATTCCTTTCATCTAGGGAGATCAGGGCGATCAGGCTTTTTGTCTCCAGCACCTCGAATAATTTTTCGCCGGGGCGAACAGCCTTCCCTTCAAGCTTGTCAGCCTCGCCTATGTCCAGGACCCCGTCGGTTTCGGCACGGACCGCGCTCCTGTCGAGGTACCACTGGTTCCTTTTGATGTCGATTGCGGATTTTTCCTTCTGGAGCTCGAGCAGCTTCACCTGGCCGCGCTTTGTCACGTCCTGGAATGACTGCCTCTGGATCAGATCGAACTGGGCGGAGGTCTTGTTGAACTCGTTTCTGGCGCTGTTAAGGTTGAAGACGCGCTCCTCCGTGTCGAAGTCGAGGACCACGTCTCCTGCCTTTACAATCTCACCGCTCTTGAAATGGCACGTCGCTATCCTGCCTTCGAACGGGGAATAGGCGATGATCTCCTTCTCAGGTGCGATTTCAAAATCCGCCGATACCGTCTGCCGGAGCCTGACCGCCACCGACGAGATCAGGAACAGAATGAAAAATATCAGAAGTATCCTGGAAGGGCGGAACCATTCGCGCCTGTCCATGAACCTCTTTACCATCGGGGTGCGGTGCTTGTTCATTATGAAGAACAGCGATTCTCCATAATGCTCCTTAAGCAGGGAGAGTATTGCCGGCGCCACCGAAGCCTGCTCCTTCTGTGCGAAATCAATGATCCACAGAAGGTTTCCATATTCCTCCGATTTCGAACCGGGAACAGTAAGCGGGACGGCGTATATGGCCTCGCAGGTCTTGAGCATGTATGCCAGCGACGCTACGGCTTCCGGGCCCGCACCTGCCGCCGAAAGCGCCTCCTGGTCGATGGACGTTATCTTGGCGATCTTGGAAAAAGGCCTGGCGAGAGATATCAGTTCAAGGCAGTATTCAGAATTGCTGTTGACGTCCGCCTGGCCGGATACCGATATGATTTTGGGCTGCAGGCCTCTCAGGTCTATTATTGCAGAACGGCTGTACTGGATGGCGAGGACGCTGTTGTTGACCACATGACCGGCCCACTGGATCAGATCCTGCTTCTCAAATGCCTCATGCCCCAGCCTTATTATCGCGGAAAGCGCGTTGAGCTTCCCCTTGAGGAGGAGAGCTTCTTTCTGCTGCTGATCAGCGGTTCCGTTCATGTTGGCCCTTATGTGTGATTCAATGCCGTCAAGTTAAGCCAGGTGGCGCGGGGTATCCCTCCGCATCTTCCTCCGGGATAATATCCCGAACTGCTTCCAGTTCCACATTAACTTAGCCGCATTCATATGTAATTAATGCAAAGTTTCCTGTCGACAATCAGAACCGCAGAATATTGAACTGCAGAAGGTAATTTCCTTCAACATTTTAAATTCGGCGCTCGAAATTCATTCTCCAGGTTTCCCTTCAGCCGCTTTGACCGGTTCCTTTTCCTTCTGCTGGACAACCAGCTGGCCGGTCATTCCGGCCGCCAGGGAACCATCCTTGTTGTCAACAAGGACCTTGATCTCGAAGGTGCGGCTTCCGGCGTCGATCTCGCCCGCGATCTCATATATCGTGCCTTCATGGACCGTCCCAGTCTCATCCACCTGCACGCTGCGGGTTTCGCCGATCTTGGCTTTATTGCGCTCCTCGGACGGTATGTGCATTACCGCCAGAAGCTGGTTGTCGTCTATGATCTGCAGCATCTGCTGTCCAACCCTGACAAATTCATGCTCCTGTACAAGCTTCTTGACTACGCGTCCCGGGAACGGGGCCGCTATGTGGCAGTCGTCAAGATCCTGCTGTGCGAGCTGGAGGTTGGCGTCCTGGAACATCTGCTTGGAATTGGCTATGTCGAACTCCAGCTGGCTTCTCTCGACGTCCTGGAGCCCCTGGAGCCCCCTCTTATTCAGATCGATTGTGCGAGTTACGTTCTTTTCGGCGAACGAGACACCGGCCTTCGCCTCGACACACGCTGATTTTGCCTTGATGAGCCTTTGTTTGAACGCGTCATCATCCAATTCAACCAGAATGTCCCCCTTGTTGAATTTCTCGCCTTCTTTAAACTTGTGGGAGCGTATCGAGGCCTCCACCATGGAGGAAAGAGTCGCCGCCCTGAACGGGAAAAGCACGGTCTTTACAGGTTCCTCTGCGACTGCCGCCGGCTTTGGCTGTACTGCAGCCCGGGTATCATCGCCGCAAAATGCGGCTCCGGAGACGAGGAATCCTGCGGCCATGGTTGAAAGGAGCAATGTCTTAAGTGCGCCGGCGTTGGACATTTCAATTTCTCCGGATTGTTATATGGGTTCAAATAGGATGGGAAATATATATTCAATTCCACCGTTTGGCAAAACTCACTCGCCAAAGAATCAATAAATTCCTGGGGTCGGAGGTTGATTTCCATGGTAGATAAAGTTATATTCGCCATTTGTTTATAAATAGAGATTAGTCAAAACATATATAGAAAGGTGGGGCACAATGGAAGAGAGAAAAGAGAAGGAAATCTATGCGGACGGAATCGGGCAGATTCATTTCGTAGGGGGAATGGTGCGTTTCGACTTTATCACCCTCCAGCCGGATCCCAAGGGAAAGGCCGAACCGACTCCTGTGTACAATGAGAGGATAATCATGCCTCCGCAGGGCTTCCTCAACGCCTTCAACTCAATGCAGCAGCTTATAGACAAGCTTCTCGAGGCCGGCGTCCTCAAACGCACCGGCACAGCAGAATCTGATCCCAAGGCTGACAAGAAGAAGTAATACGGCAGCGAACGGCCTGATACGGACGCCGCGAGCAGCGCCTGCAGAGGATGCATATGAAAATTAGAATTCATCATCTTCTCCTGGCCATGCTGGCGGCGTTTCTTTTTTTTGCCGGATGCAGCAGCGAGGACACCTACCGCAGGGAACGTATACAGAAGGCTGATCTGCATTTCGGCAAGATATCCAGCCGTGTGCTGGAAAAGGGCAAGGTCCTGACACTTCCCGAATGCATCGAGCTGGCCATCACGAACAATCTCGACCTGCAGGTCAGCGAGCTCAAGCAGAAAGTCGCAAGCGAACGCGTAACGGCTGAAATGCTGGGCATGCTGCCGGATCTGACCATAGACAACAACTACACGGCCCGCAGCAATATACCTGGCTCATCCAGCAAGAGCCTCGTAGGCACGGCCGGCGGAACCTACGGCTACAGCCAGAGCGAGGATCAGGACGTCAACACGCTCAAGGTCGAACTCCTTTTCAGCGCCCTCGATTTCGGGCTTGCCTTCCTGAACACACTCCAGGCAAATGATCGGGCCCTGCTCGAGAAGGAACAGACGAGACGCGCGGAACAGAACCTCAGACTAGACGTGGTCAAGGCATATTTCAAGGTCGGCGCACTGCAGGATGCGATCGAGACGACGAACAGCCTGCTTGAAAGATGCAGGAATATCGACAACACCTTCTCGGAGCTTGCCAGGAACAAGGACGTCTCCATCCTGCGCCTGTGCGACGAGCATAAGAGGTTCATAAGGCTCCAGCAGAGGATGATGGATTTCAGACGGAGCTATCAGGACGCCTGCATCGAACTGAGGACCCTGATGGGGTTCGTCCCGATTGGCGAAGTGAAGGTCGACAATTCTCTTCTTGCCAGGGCTGTCGAGGTCGAACTTCCGGACGTGGAGATCCTTGAAAGGATATCCCTTGTCGAACGGCCTGAGCTCTACAACCTCGACATGCAGTCCAATATCACAGTCAACGAGGCGCGCAAGGCCATCCTGATGATGTTCCCGAACGTCCAGATGATCGGCGATTACAACAATTCCACGAATTCGTTCCTCATGCACGCCTCCTGGTGGGAGATCGGAGTAAGGGCCGCATACAATGTCCTGAAGCTCCCCCAGCAGATCGCGAAGTACCGCGCCCTTAACGAGGAGGTCAATGAACTGGAGATGCAGACGCTCGCGCAGACGATAGGCGTGATGGCCCAGGTCAGGATATCATATGCGGACATCCTCGAGGCCAGGGAGCGCTATGAGCTCGACGAGAAGGTATACCAGATCTACTATCAGCACCTCGAGATTGCAAAGGAGAACTTCAATGTCGGCGGAGGCGGTCGATCTCCAGCTGCGGCAGCGCACCGCCGACATTGAAGTTCTCCTTTGCA
>CAZDNQ010000374.1:0-5141 GCA_964506605.1 uncultured Victivallis sp.
ACACCTGCTCACCCGCGACCAGATCAAGAAGGTCGCCTTCTCGACGGTCAGGTTCTTCGTCGGCACGTCAAAGAACATCCTGAGGAAGAAGAAGATCCGCGAGGCGTTCCTGCTGGCGTCCAGGATGCTCGCCTGCGCCATCATCGTCTTTGCGTTCGCCAGGCCGCTGTTCACCAAGGAGAAGCAGCCGCAGTCCGGCAGGTTCAGCGCATTGAAGGCCAGGGCGATAGTGGTCGACGTCTCAGCTTCCATGGCCGGGACCGGGAACACGATCCGCAAGAAGGCGGAGGCGGCGTTGAACGAGATGGCAGAAGGTTCAGACGCGGCGATACTCGTGAGTTTCAGTGGAAAACCGTCGACCGTCGGTCCCGCGAAGGAGTTCGCCGGCATCCGCGACGCGATCTCTAAGATCGAACCTGACAGCGGAGGCACGGACATCGCCGAAGCGCTGCGCACCGCCAATTCCATCCTTTCGGGAGTGGAGGCGACGGAGAAGAGCATTGTCCTGATAAGCGACCTCCAGCGTTCCGGCTGGCAGTCGTTCAAAGGCGGCTGGAAGCTGGCGCCGGGAACCAACCTGTCAATAATCAATATAGATCCTGCGATCAGCGCCGACAGGGTCGCGATAACCGAAGGCGACTATCCGCACAACATCGTCCTCGACAAGGTGCCCAGGGTCGTGGCTGCGAAGATCGCAAATTTCTCGGACAGCCCACGCAACGCAGTTGAAACGACTCTTTCCGTCAACGGCAAGATCGTGGAGACGGAGAAGGTGAACGTGCCTGCGCACCAGGCTGTGGCGGTGAGGTTCAGGACTCCATTCACGAATCCGGGCGACAATCTTGGAATCATCAGGCTCTCGCAGGACAACGAGAAGAAGCTCGGTAGCACGTTCTATTTCAATACCAGGGTCAACCCGACGATCAATGTGACAGTTGTCTCCCAGCCTGGGGATAATGCCGGGAAATTCCTGGCGATAGCGCTCCAGCCTCCTGAGGCCGATTCGCCGTTCAGGGTGAAGTCGGTCAACCTGCAGAATCTGACTGCAAAAGATGTGAACGAATCCGGAATAGTGCTGCTGAACAATGTCGACACGGCCGGCGCGGAAGTCGTCACGGCCCTAAACACCCTTCTCCAGCGCGGCGGCGGGATAATCTATCTGCCCGGCGACAAGGTCGGGGCCGACAAGTTCAATACAACCTTTGCGGCTATAAGCCCGGCCCGGCTGAGCAGGATAATGACTGCTCCGGCTACGGACGAACAGGAGCAGGGGCTTGCCCTCACGAAGGTCAATGTCGAACATCCCATATTTGAGATATTCCAGAAGCCGCACCACGGTGATCTGTCGGGTCCGCGCTTCACCAGGTTCTGGGAGCTGACGGATTCGCAGATGTCCCGCGTGATAGCCAGGTTTTCGAACGACAGGCCAGCCTTCCTCGAACGGCAGATCGGGCAGGGGATTGCGATCATGATGACTTCGTCGATAAGCGGCGACTGGAGCAACCTTGTGATTGACAAAGGGCCGATGTTCGTAAGCATCATGCACCAGATCGCCAGGTACCTGGTGATGAGATCCGAGAAGAAGACCGACTACTGCGTCGGAGATGAACTCAAGCTGAATGCGAACGACCAGGTGACGGATCCTGCGGGAAAGAAAATTTCCGACCGGCCTGTCATTGCAAAGGAGCCCGGGTTCTATGTGGTAGACACGGGTTCCGAGAAGATAAGCTGTTCCGTGAACGTCATGGCCGGCGAGGCCGATCCTGTAGTGATGAAGCAGGAGGAGATAACGATGGCGGTGGTCCCGGTGAAGGGCGAGAACCTGGAGGCGGCAGGAGACGATGTGCTCGCGAAGGAGTCGAAGGAGAAGGTCGACAGAATGGCGCTGTGGAGGTATCTGATCCTGGCGCTGGCGGTGCTTCTGGCGGGTGAACTGTATCTCGGGAACAAGACGGTCAGGCATTAAAAAACCGAATATCCAATATCGAACATGGAATATCGAATAACGAAGTGAAGAGCTTTTAAGAGGGCGGAAAAATGGAAAACTACAGTCAGTTGTCTTCGAAGCTTGGCGTCGTGAGGCGCGCATGGAAACGCATGAACGCAATCTCCGGGCTTGCCATCGTGCTCATCGAGTCGATAGGGATATTCACGGTCCTAATGCTTGCGGACTGGATATACGGGTCGCGTCCTGTACCCAGGATCATCGCATATGCCGCGGCTTTAGTGCTTGTCGCAATCATCTTCTACCGCAACGTGCTGAAGCCGCTGTTCAGGAAGATATCTGACGAGAAGATCGCTCTTTATATAGAGGAGAACAACAGGGATTTCGAAGGTTCTCTCATGTCGGCGGCAGAATTCGGCAGGGGCGGGGAATACACCGAGGAGCAGTCGAAGATAATCGACGCCATCATTAAGTCGGCGGTCGCCCGCACCGAGAAGCACAATGTGAAGTCCTTCGTGCCCCTGACGCGCCTCCGCAAGTACGGGGTGATCGCGCTGGTGCTGGTGTTCTCGTACGGCGTGACAAGCGTGATGTTCCCGGACACCCTCGGAAAGAGGGCGATGAGGATTCTGACGTTCACTCCGCCGCCTCCGCCGCCGATGACCGCCGAACAGCTCGCGAAGCTGCCGATAGAGTTCAAGCTCTCGACCACGGACGCCAACATACCGAAGGGATCGTCACTGACGTTCGAGGCGACGCTTTCGAGGACGCCGCAGGAGTCGGTCGTATTCAATTTCATGCCTGAATCCGAGGCGGGCAAGGGCACCTGGCGCACGCTGCCGATGGAGGAGCTGGACAAGCTCCATGGCTATAAGATGTTCCTGCCGGACATCAACGAGAGCACCACGTTCTATGTGTCGTCCGGCCTGCACAAGTCGCAGCAGTACAAGGTAACGGTGTTCGAGCCGTTCACGCTCCAGGGGTTCGAGCTCGTCACGCGCTATCCGGAAGTCTACAGGATGCCGGAGGTGGTCGAGACGCAGGGCGTGGTGAACGTGTCCGCGGTCGCCGGTTCGAAGATACTGGTCCGCATACTCGGAAACAAGAAGATCCAGGACGCCACTCTCACATGGGCATCGGGCGGGACCGTCAAGTTCACGCCCGACAAGGACCGCGACACCACAGCGTTTGCTAGCTTCGATGTCGCGAAGAGCGACACCGGCAAGCTGAAGATCACTGATATCGACAAGCAGGTATATGAGGTGCCGGAACAGGTTGAGGTCGCCCTTGTGAAGGACCAGCCGCCCGTGCTTGAGATCAAGTCCCCCCTAGGGACTGTCGCGATGAACCCGATCGGCGAGCTCATGATACGCGCCAAGGTCGAGGATGATTTCGGGATCGATTCAGTCGAAATGGTCTATTTCAGGGGCAACGACAAATCCGAGGGCAAGAGAGTTTCTCTGACCCCGGTCACCAGCGAAGGCGGCGTGCCGAAGAAGACGATGGGGGTGAACTATGCGTTCAGGCTCGCAGACCTGAAGCCTGAAGCCGCCCGCGAGGAAGTGCTGTCGTTCTACCTCGAATCTAAGGACAGAAAAGGGCAGAAGGGTGTGTCGGATTTCGCAATGATAGCTGTGGGATATTTCGAGATGTGGGGCGTGATGAACACGGAACCCGCTCCGGCCCACATGGAGCTGCAGGTCACCAAGGATCTCGAGCCGTACCTGAATGCGGCGTGGCATCTCCACTCCCAGAAGAGCCTTCTTCCCGCGGATGATTTCAAGACCCAGGTGAAGGAGCTTGCCGACAGCGTGGTAGATCCGGCCACCAAGCAGATATATTCGTTCGCCGAACCAAAGGACAAGACTGACAAGGAGCAGATAGAGGAGTGTAAAAAGATAGCGGACATGGTCAAGAAGGGATATGACGCCCTCAGGAAGGAGGACACGCTGGAGACTGTAACGGAATGGCGCCTGGCCCTTGCGGAGATACAGCTGCTCACCAAGGATACCGAGATAACCCTTCCTCCCGAGAACCAGCAGGCGCAGGCTGCGACCACGAAGGAGCTCAAGGACGCCTTCCAGAACTTCAAGGCCGAACCTCCTCCTGAGACCAAGGAGCAGAAGGAGGCCAAGATGAAGGCCGCCGAAAATGAACAGACAAAGCAGGATAAGAAGGCCGAGCAGATAGCGGACATGGTGACAAGCCTGACGCAGGTCATGGAGAAGCAGAAGGAGCTTACGAAGGAGACCGAGAAGGCCGCCGCGGAGCAGCCTCCCGAGCAGAAGAAGGACGCCAAGAACGAGAAGGACATGAAGAAGCTTGTCATGGAGCAGGTCGAGATAAAGGCCAAGATGGATGCGGTCGAGAAGCAGCTTGAAAAGATGAAGTCCACTGCGGCGGCTGAACTGAAGCCCGAGACAGCCAAGAAGATCGAGGAGGCGAGCAAGGCCATGCAGAGGGTGCAGCCCGCCCAGAAGATGGTCAACGCGACAGTCGAACTCAATGCGTTCAAGCCGAAGAGCGCCGTTCCGGAGCAGAAGAAGGCCGAGGAGGCCCTTGCCAAGGTCATCGAGGCCGTGAAGAACGCGAGCGATACGATGGCGGCGGATTCGAAGGCGGAGCTGAAGCGCGCCAAGAACGAGGCGGAGAAGCTTGAGAAGGAAGTTGCAAAGCTCGACAAGAAACCGGAGCAGAAACCTGAGGAGAAACCTCAGCCCAAGCCGGAGGATAAGAACGCCAAGGCCGAACAGAAGCCCCAGCCTAAGCCTGAGGACAAGGCCGCCGCCAAGCCTGAGCAGAAGAAGGAGCTGACGCCGCAGGAGCGCAAGGAGGCCGCCGAGAAGGCGAATGCGCTGGCGAAGCAGCTTGTTGAACATATGGAGAACCGCGAGTTCGGAAAGAAGGAGGACCGCGAGAAGCTCAAGGAGCTGGCGAAGGATCCGCAGCTGCAGAAGAAGCTAGAGGAGGATGAGAAGAAGCTCGACGAGATGAAGGATGTCGTGGCCCGCATAAAGAACAAGCTCGAGGAGGAGTACGACACGAAGATGACAGGACAGCGCCTCTTCTCCGCCCAGCGCGAGGAGTGTCCTCCGGAATACAGGAACCTCGTTAACAAGTATTATGAGTCGCTGTCGCAGAAGGATGAGACGAAGTAGGACGGGTTTTAACCCGTCAGCAGTATCAAGAATTTAAA
>CAZDNQ010000375.1:0-5134 GCA_964506605.1 uncultured Victivallis sp.
ATGGCGGACGCCGGAGATTTGATGACAGGGAACCCCGTCCCGCCAGCAGGCCTGAACCGGTGGAAAGCGAGGCGGAACACGAACAGAAGATACGCCAGCAGGCGCTTGACGCCGCAAAGGAAGTAAAGAGATGGGGCGACTCAGTCGTGCTCCCTCCGATGAACTCCCATGACAGGCGCATCATCCATGTCACCCTCAAGGATGACACAGAGATCAAGACCGAAAGCCAGGAGGCTGACGACAACGGTCCAAGTCTCAAGAGCGTTACGATAACGCTGAACAAGCAGGGTTAGTTGAACATAATCCTGAATATGGGCACTACTGCTTGTTGCATTTTCACTTATTGAAGTTATTTTGTTGACTTCTTTTATTCGGGGTGTGGCTCAGCCTGGTTTAGAGCGCTTGGTTCGGGACCAAGAAGTCGGAGGTTCAAATCCTCTCGCCCCGACCATTTCTTTTTTATCGTTGGACGCCGGTTCCTTCCGGCATGTCAGGATTCATTAAAACTAAATATTAAGGTTCCATCATGGCTATCAGGGAGGAGTACGAAAGAAGCGGAGGCTGGCTTTTCAGATGGAGGAGCTTTCTGCCGCTGCTCATCATTCCGGTGCTTTACTTCGCACTGCAGAACTCGCAGGATCTGGAAAAGGCTTTCGGGCGCAAGGCTGAAATATACTTTGAGATCGCCGCGATATGCATCTCATTCCTCGGCCTGCTGATCCGAGTGATCATCGTCGGCTGCACCCCCAGGGGCACTTCGGGAAGAAATACGAAGCGGCAGAAGGCCGATTCACTCAATACGACAGGATTGTATTCGGTAGTCAGGCATCCCCTCTATGTCGGGAATTTCTTCATATTCCTCGGAGTGATTCTTTTCACCAAGGTCTGGTGGTTTGTCCTGATTGGCGTACTGCTGTACTGGTTATACTACGAAAGGATAATATTCGCCGAGGAGGCTTTCCTCAGGGAGAAATTCGGGGACGCCTTCATGCAGTGGGCTGAAAGAACCCCTGTGATCTTACCCGATTTCAGCAAATGGGTTCCGGCAGAACTGACCTTCTCAGTTAAGAATGTGTTGAAAAGGGAATTCACAGGATTTTTCGGGATCATTGCCTCCGTCACCGCCATCAGGCTGCTGGAAACGATAGTGATCGACCACAGGATCTACCTGAGCAAGCTCTGGATTGGATTCTTCCTTCTGGGTCTCGCGGTCTACCTGATTTTGTGGGCCCTGAAGAAATTCACAGGGATACTCAAGGTTGAAGGAAGATAATACGCGGTTCCTTCCGCAGGCAGCCCATCCCTACTTATCCGAGAGGTTCTCACTGAACGGAATTGCCGGAAGCCCTTCCTTGTTGTAGAGGTTGGCATCAGGCTTCAAACCCCAGCCATAGCGTACGGCTGTAATGACTCCGGGCGCCTTCAGGATGACGAAATTCTTTTCTATGACCGCCTCGGCCGGCTTGAAGGAACCGTCAGGATCTCCGATTTCAAAACCTCTGACCTTGTCTTCCGCGCCATTCCTCCCAGCGACCATTCCGCTGTCGGCAAACCTGAATTTGAGCTTAAGCGAGCTTTCACCTACCGCGACGGAGTCGAACAACGGGCCCGACCAGGTGATCTTCTGGGCGTATGCCTTTCCAAAGGCGCCAACTGCAAGCCTGTGTCCGGCCTCCCTGAGATTTTCCATCGGTATGGAGTCCTTTTCCGGACCAGGTATGATATCATAAGATATCGCAATGGCGGTCGTATTCAGTTTCTCCTGCACTGCCGCCTGGGACAATCTCAGAAGCGAACATTCCTCGGCTGAAATCCCCTTGTCCTCCCCCACCCCCTGGAGCTGCATGATGACAAAAGGAAGATCACCCTTCTTCTGCGGCTGCGCCTTCTGCCAGACACCCCTCCAGCTTTTTACTACTGCGGTAAGAATCTGGTAATACAGCGCCCCCCTCTCCCATGAGGCATCCGTCTCACCCTGCCAATAGACGAAGCCCCTGATTGCGAAAGGTATGAGCGGATTGATCATGCCGTTGAATATTCCGGCCGGCCTCACGCCGGAAGTCCTGGGATCCGCAACAACTCCGGACGCGATCTGAATCATCAGCGGCCACGCCTTTTCCTCTTCTGAAACTGGCACACCTCTCGATTCCCTCTGCATCGAATTCTCAACCCAGTCCTGAATCTTTTCCTGCCATTGGTCGGATTCTGCGGGGGTCTTAACGATCTTCCTGCCTTCAGCTGTAGTCGCCCATAGCTGGAAACGTTTCACAGACCCGGCATATTTTATGCCTTCATTTGCGGCGCCCCCTCCTATTTCCTGGAGCCCCTTGAAGGTCCCGCTTATCTTCATCTCGTAGTTCTGTATCAGCTCCTGGTAGTCGTCGGGATATGCCAGCTGCTTTATGCCTTTCAGGCAGTCTTTCACGCCCCACGCCTGCGAGATGGAATCCGGTACTGAACAGACAATTATTCCAACATGGACGTTGAGCCTGTTCCTGATCTCGTCCGCGAAATAATATGCGACCGCTGGGATTCCCTCCGTTCCCGCCTCGCATTTCCTCCAACTGCCAGGGAGGTTTGAATATGGAGTTCTCGAGATCTGCCTCGGGGCGCGGAAATATCTTATCGACGGCTTCTCAGGATCCGAGGCCACGGGGGCGCCTTTATCGAGATTCATGCCTATGACTGATTCGCCGGCCATCACCCAGACTTCACCGCACACGATGTCCTTCACCGACACCTTGCCCGACTCGCTCTGGATGTCCAGCTGGAACGGCCCTGCCGTCTTGATCGCCGCCGCAGTGACCTTCCATTTTCCATCCTTGTCGGCGGTGGTGGAAAGCTCCTGTCCGGCTATTGACACCCTTATCTTCCTGCCCGGATTATCCTCGCCCCATATTGGAAGATCATAGTCCTTCTGGATGACCATGCCGTCTGAGAAGATGTCCGCCGGCTTCAGGTCGCCTGACTGGGCGCAGAGGAAGGATGAGAATGCTGAGAGGAGAATGAGTATTGCTGGAGTTTTTATTTTCATAAATACCTGGCTCAGTTAAATTTTCATAATTTACCATTCTTGACGCATGGTTACAAACTGAATTTGCCGGAGATGGCCCAGTACGCCTGCATGATCAGTTCGCCGAAATATATCCAAAGCAGGGTTCCAGCGGCAAGGAATGGGCCGAGCGGGAAGGCGCTCCTGAGCTTTTTCTTCCTGAAAATCATAAGAGATATTCCATATGCCGAACCGGTCAGCGAACCGAACAGCAGCGTGAAGAAACACGCCGGAATTCCGAGAAGCGCGGCCACTGCGCCTATATATTTGACATCCCCCCAGCCCATCGCATCCCTCTTGAATATAAGCCTCCCGCAGATGGAGAATGCGGCCATGAAGAGCACGCAGATGGCGGCGCTCCCCAGCGAAAATGAGAAAGACATCACCTTTTCCGGCAGAATCCACCGTCTGTTTTCCGGCAGCCAGAGTTCGGGCCAGATCGCAGAAAAGACCAGTCCCGCGACCAATGCCGAATATGTCGCCTCGTTTGGGATTATCCTGTGCTCGGCATCTATGAAGATAGTTACGATGCAGAGTGCGATTATGCAGAAATACGGAAAGGCGAAAACCACCGGCTGTCCGACCATGAGGATCTTGATCCACGCCATGAAGAAAAGGTATCCCGTCACAAGTTCGACCAGGAAATACCGCGGGCTTATCCTGACCCCGCACTTCCTGCATTTCGCACCGAGGACGATCCAGCTGATCAGCGGGATATTGTCATACCACGGTATGAGATAGTCGCATTTCGGACAGTGCGAAGGAGGGGACACTATCGATTCGTTCCGCGGCAGCCTCCAGATGCAGACATTCAGGAAGCTCCCGATGCAGCAACCCAGGACAAACGTGAAAATGTTCATCATCGGGATCATCCTCTCCGGCATCTGGAATGCATCGTACATGATGGCTACCGGGTGTTTGGATGGTTGGGTGGCTGGACGGCAAATCCAGGCTGGCTGCGCCTCAAGAATTCATCATACAGCGATTTCCTCATGATCTCCACAGGCGCGTCCCTGCCGGTCCATATTGTGAATGACCTGGCGCCCTGATGGAGAAGCATCGACAGCCCGCCGGCAGTCCTGCAGCCCTTCCGCTTCGCGGCCTGTATGAACGCAGTCTCCCTGTAGATAGTGTCGTAGTAGCATTTGCCTGGAATAAAAAAAACCGTGGGGAGCGGATTCGGATCCCCGTCCTTCAGCCCCAGGCTTGTACACTGGACGACGACGGCAGAGGCCTCGACAAAATCTCCAAGGGACTTCATGTCCTCCTGCGAACAGCAGGAACATTTCACAGATGGAAAACTTTTCGCCAGCTCCCCTGCAAGCTCCTCGGACTTGGAAACAGTTCTGTTCGAGAAGAACAGGGCGACTGAGCCCTTCGCGGCAAAATGGAATGAGACGGCCTTCACTGTACCGCCCGTGCCGACGAAGAGGAATCGGTTACCTTTTACCGGGATGCCGAACTCCTCCAATATCGCGGTCTCAAGGCCGTAACCGTCTGTAGACTCACCGTGGAGATGTCCATTGACGTTCTTGACGGTATTTACGCTTCCCGTCAGCCTGCATTCGTCTGAGATGGAGTCCAGGAAAGGGATGATTGCGTTCTTATGTGGGACGGTGATGTTGAACCCGGCAAATTCCCTCCTGGCCTTTTCCGTAAAGGCGGAAAGATCGCGCTCCTTCACATGGACGGTCATGTATTCGGCGTCTATTCCCAGCGCCTTGAAGGCGGGATTGTGGAGCTGCGGCGAGAGAGAATGCGCCACAGGATCGCCGATCACCGCATATTTTACCTTATTTGCCTTCATAATCCGGCTAATATACTTCCAAAGCGTAATTCTGCGAAACACTGACGAGGAATAGGGAACAGATGATTGATGCAGGAACCTTCGAAATGCGCAGCTCCTGCCCTGCCCCTGCAGGATACATGCTTGTTTTTTCAGCATTGTCATTCATATTTATCCAGCATAGGAAATTTCGAATGCCGGGAGGATGCCAGTGCAGGATTTGAACCGCGACCACATTGTCAGAGGGAAATACAAGATAACCGAGAAGAGAGGAAAGGGAACCCTGGGGACCGTTG
>CAZDNQ010000376.1:0-5115 GCA_964506605.1 uncultured Victivallis sp.
GGAAACAGCCCTGATGCCGTCTTTGTCCTTGCCGGCGACAGGAATGTTCCCGCCCGGCAGAAATATGTCCGGGAACTTGAAGCTTCAATCAAGGCAAAAGGACTTGAGGATTGTTTCATATGGACTGGATTTGTGGAAGACATGCCGGGGCTGCTGCAGAAGACATGCTGTGTCGTCATTCCATCTGACAGTGAACCTTTCGGGAGGACTGCCGTTGAGGCGATGGCTTCTGGAAAACCTGTCGTGGCTTTCAACGCCGGTGCAATGCCGGAGATACTGGAAGACGGGGTGTCGGGCTTGCTGATCGGGCCGGGGGACTGCAAATCCATGGCGGAAGCTGTCGGCAGACTCCTCAAGGACAATGAGCTTTCCAAAAGCATGGGGGAGATGGGCAGGCTGCGAGCTTCGCAGAAATTCTCGATCCGGCGGACGGCACAGGAGTTTGAACAGCTGTACGGCGAAATTTTAAGACAGTGAAGATAAAATGATAGTCCGGCCTCTCCTGCGGCGGGGAAATGCCGCGGTATTTTGCACGGGAGGTGAAAATGGGCCCGGCAGGAATCGAACCTGCGACCAAGTGATTATGAGTCACCTGCTCTAACCGCTGAGCTACGGACCCGTGTGAAGAGCAAAAAAATGCAGTTCCAGCCTGTAAAGTACACAGAAGGACGTCAAAGGCAAGTTGATTGCCTTGTTTTTCCATTGAATTTTACTTTTGCATGCCGCATGCTAAGTTCCATGGGTTCGGGATTGGTTCATGCAGGGCAGTTGGAAACATGGTGACGCCCCGCGTGCGGTTCTTGACGCGGCTCACGCTGTTTGTTCGCCGTTGAACCGGCGGATATCGCGGGTGGATGGTTTTAACGCTGGGGGACTTGATGAGATTTTTAAGCTTTATACTTTGCGCAGTCTTGTCTCTGTTCCTTGTGTCATGCGACCAGGGGGCCGGCGACGACGTAAGGCACCCTTTCTATATAAAAGGGGTGAAGCTGAAGGGAAACGCCAAGTTCCCGGAGTCCGCCAAGGCATTTGAGGAATATCTCAGGGTGAACCCTTATTCCGCGAAGGCGCATTACGAGCTTGCCAGCCTGTACGACGAAAGCCTCGGCGACCCATTCATGGCCATATACCATTACAGGAAGTTTGTAGAACTGGATCCGGACAACAGCGAGAGGAAGAAGGTCGAGACCTGGATACAGGCGAAGGAGAAGGACTACTGCTCCCAGCTCAAGGCGAAATATCCCGATGACGACACCCGGCGCCAGCTCGAAGTCCTGAAGGAGCGCGAGAAGCGGTATGTGCTCCACCTGACGCAGCTCAGAAATGAAAATTCCTATCTGAAAAGCCAGCTTGGACAGAAATTGAATCCGCAGATGACGTCGGAGCCCCCGGTCCAGATCCAGCCGTTGCAGGCGCAGGATGTTTCGCTGCAGAAGACAGCACCGTCTCCGGGTCCGGCTCCGGTACCGGCTGAGATGAAGAAGAAGGAGATACCGGAGTTCTACGTGGTCAAGAGCGGGGATACGCTTTCCAGGATATCAAAGGACATTTATGGCGACATCAAATATTTCAAGATGATCTTCGACGCCAACAAGGATGTACTGACGTCCGAGAATCTCCAGATTGGACAGAAGCTCCGCCTGCCTAAGCTGCCAGAGAAGCCGCAGGATTGAAATATTAGGGAATTCCGCTGGGATTCCTGGAGTTTTCAACTATATTACATGGATTGGAATCAAGATTCACCGAGGACTTGGAAAATGGAAGAAAAAGAACCGTACGTCTTAGAGCTCTTCTTCGACAAGAAGCCGGAGCTCAACAAGGATCAGCTCCTTGAAGCGCTGAAAAAATATACTTCGAATCCCGAGATAGACACCTTTTCCGAAACTGAAAAGACCACTCTTTCCGCAGGCGATCTCGAAAATCCCTCCTCCAGGATCAAGATAAGCATGGAGCAGGTCCCCTTCGACCGCGAGAGCCTGCTTGAATACGCCTCCTCGTTCCGGCAGAGCTGGAGCTGGCGCACCGCAAAGGAGACCATCCAGAACTGCACCATGATCATAAAGATCACCGATGAGTGCATTGACGGCATAGCTTACAATGTCAGGGTCAACCTGCTGAGGAACATCCTCCGGGCCATAGTCGAGAAGATCGGCTGCTGCGCAGTTCATTTCCCGATGACGCAGCAGTTCGCCAAGCCCGAGAACTACGTCTATTCCTTCTGCGATCCGTCGCCGGACAAGCTCTACGGATTCATCAACGTGAGATTCTTCAAGATACATGACAGCGACGATATGGTCATGGATACGATCGGCCTGAACGCGATCGGCCTGAACGATGTGCAGTGCAGCTTCAAAAGATATAATCCGAAAGATATCTCAAACATCCTCTTCAACACCGCATACTATCTGTTCGACAGCGGCAGTGTCATCATCGACGGCGACACCGTCCAGGGGCTGAAACGCACCGACAAATGGGCCTGCAAGAAGGAGCTTTCGCTTGTTGCGCCGAAGCGGACTGTCATCGACATCGCCCCAGGCCTCTACAAGTGATCAGGTGGTGTTTCAACGGAATCATGTTGGGCTTCAGCCCGACAGTTTTGCTGTAACTACTGCCTGATCCACTCGGTCTCCCGGATCTCAGTCTCAAACGGGCATTTGATCGCGGGCCTTATCTTCAGTTTGCCTTTGAGTTTCTCAGGCGCACGGCCCGAAAATGAATATCCGCCTCAGCCATATTTGAAATCGCCCGTCCAGAGGGTTTCACCTGATGCAGACAAGACTTCGAAACGCGGAGCCCCAAGATCCCTGCCCCTTGCCGGAGACAGTGAGAATTCATTCCCTTCCTTGTCCTTGCAGTCAAGTGAAAACGAGACCGAGCCGTCGAAGCTTTCCTTCATTGATATCTTGACAATGAAAGGAGGGCCGGCATTGATTTCCAGCTTGGCGCCTTCAGGTATGACGGAATGCTTCGCCAGGCCGGCGATTTTCCAGGAATAGGCCTCCCATTTGTTCCCGTCGGAATCGGAATTGCAGATCTCGTAGTATCCGAAATCGTGCGGGCCTGCGGGAATCCTGAACTTACCGTCCTTCGAACTGTATCTCGTCTCCTGCTTTTTTTTGTCATCCCTCTCGTTGAGGTAGGATTCGCCCTTGTATGGAAGAGTTATGTTTCCGAGCTTTCCGGCGTAGGTGTCGGGATTGAACTCCTCATGCTTGTATTCCTCGTATCTCCCGACGGATGAAATGGCATACCAGATCAGGCCGGCCAGCGCCAGCGTAGACATTATTCCAAGAGAGCCGGCGACGGTCAGGAAAATTCCCGCGGCAGTTTTTTTCCTGCGCAGGAGGATTATCCCGATGACTGTCACGGTAATGACACCGAGAATGAATACCAGGGCGATCGACCCCCATATGGCCAGCACAGAATATAGAGCCAGCTTGTCCATTGCTCATTTCCCCGGGATATTTGCGTTATCCTATCAGAGCTTGAATTCGACCGTGAGGATCTTGCCCTTTCCGGCCTTCACGCTGATACCTTTTCCCTGAACAGTCAGTTTTTCAAGCCTTTCTTCGCTCAGCTTCGCCAGATATGCGTTCTGGAACTTGAATCCGGGCCTGATGACGCAATCCTTGTCGCCATTGGTCGGATTGTAGAACCTTACCATGACGCTGTTCCTGTCCTCTGCCTTCTTCACCGAACTAAGGACTATGTTGTCGCCTTCGATCTCGAGGAAGCTGTTTTCCACGGGCAGCATGCCCTTCTGTTTACCGAACTGGCATGCCTTCATCGGAGCGTTGAACCCGAGCGCCTGGTTGTATATTCCTGCTTTCTCCCATGTCGCCTTGTGCGGCATGACCGCATAACGGTAGGAGTAGGATCCAAGCGACTGCGAGCTCTCGTCCCCGGGATATTCCATCCAGAGGCGGTTGTCGCAGGGGATCCTGAGCCTTACGCTCCTCACAAGCCCCATGGCCATCGTGCCGTTGGTGTCGTTCTCGAGGATCTCGTAGTCCTTCGAGGCGTCTGAAAGTATTGCAAGACCGTCCTTGCCGTCGCTCAGATCGAACCAGAGCTGGGCGGGATGGCGCGCAAGCTCGCTGCCCCGCATCTCGCCTGTGACGGTCGGGCGTACAGGGAATTCTGTGACTGAGAATGAGCCTTCCGCCCATGTCTTTTCAGCCTTCAATCCTGTCGGAAAACATACCTTGAGGTAATGGTCTTTCACGGTGTTCGTCAGGGATGTCTCGACTTCAAGATAAGGGCTTCCCTTCCTCAGGAGGAGCTTGACGGTGACAGGGACTTCCTTGGTGCAGTCTGAACGGCGCTGCCTGATCCAGTCGAGTTCGGCGGGAAGCTGCAGCGTCTGCTCGATCGTGAAGGAGACTGCAAGCGGTCCGTTGACGTTCGTCGAGATCTTTGCCTGGGTGTTGAGGCTGTTGATTATGCTGTCGTTGCCAGGGTTGCTGGACATCCACATGTTGCCCTTGTCGCCATGGTCGATGAAATAGTTCAGGCCTGCATAGGTGCGCCCGGTCTTCTTGTCGGCCACGTCGAACGTGCCGTTGGCGTTTATCTTCAGGCGGATGAACTCGTTCTCGGCCTCGTTCGGACCGCTGATCATGTTGAGGGCGTAGATGCGCGGGGCGTCCCAGTCCTCGTGAGGGTAGGGGTACTCGTTCTTCTCGGCCCACTTGATCTTGAATGTCTTGTAGCCAAGTGCCGGCACGTTCTGCGCAAGGAAATAGATGTGGACCTTCGTTGAGTAGAAAGGCATGTTGCGGCTGCGCGGATGGTAGATGCCGGCGCGTGTCTCATGGCGTTCGACCTCCTGCATCTGCACCGGCTTGCCGGACATGTCCTCGATGACCAGGTAGTTGAGCCTGGCGTCGCGAGGGACATCGATGTACGCCTCGACGACCTCGCTGCGCGGGAATGAGGATGGATTGTTCACGCTGAGGAAATATTCGGTGTCGGAAACTCCGCTCGTGTTGATCTCCTTTGTTAGGTTCTGGAGTCCGCGGCGTTCTATCCCCTGCGCGATCACATGCGCCTGCTTGAGCCTGCTCATCTCGCCTTCCGCGAGCGTCTTCGGCCCGAGACCGTGCATGGAGTCGT
>CAZDNQ010000377.1:0-5093 GCA_964506605.1 uncultured Victivallis sp.
TTAGTTAGTCATTTTTATTAGTTCGCCTTAGCTAATATGTGACTTACCTTTCATGTCAATTAGGTCCCCTAATCTGCGGTCAAATTCAGGGGGATCAAATTTTTTAACACCTGCGTTTGGAGTGAAAGTCATTTCTCCAAAGATTATTTTGCCATCTACGTCGTACAGGTCAACCCTACAGAATTTCAAACCTGAAGATAGAGTGGCTGCGATTTCCCTCATCGATTGGAGATTTCCCGGTTTGGGAATCTCTTTATTTGAGTGCGGATAATGTTCAAGAGAGATTTGAAGATCTTTCCAATCCAAATCCATGAATTTCAAAGAAAAATTCGAAAAACGATCAATGTTTACCTGGACGATTTGAGGATCGCCATCAAAGCAAAAAAATTTATAATCCACTAATCCATGAGGAGAAGTTGTTGATATCAATTCCTCAATCAAGATTCTTCTCGGTATATGTTTGTATTGCCATTCCCGATAAATTTCATAAAAGTCAGTATCTAGCCATTCAATACACTTTTGGGTTGCGGCTTCATTATCAAAGTAACCTTTTCCGTCGTTGATGATTATCCAACCGGCACCATGATTAGGTTTTATTACAAATTTGGGAGGGAGTTTGCTCCATTCAATTTTTTTTGGATCGTCATAGCACGCAATTAATGGATTTAGAAATTGCGTGCCAATCTTTTCCTTAACAAAATCTCTTACAAGAAATTTATCTGATAATTGTTGGTATATGGGATTACGATCATATACTTTAATCCACTGCATCTTTTCATTGAAAGTTTTCGGATTTCGAAAATCTAATCTAAATCCAAAATGTTTCCGAAAATAGAATTCCAACCAAGATTTATCATCAAGTCGCGAGTAAGGTGCAACATAGTGAATAATTTCATTTCTCTTCTTTAAAAAACGTAGCGAGGAGGTATACTCAGGCAAGCGCGATAATTTGTAGAGTATATTCTTGATTGGTTTGATAATCTTAGAGTTACTCATTACGACAATAGGCTCCACTTACCTTCAAAAATTATTGGGAATAATGCCAGATATTGCCCTAAATTCGTGTCATTTATATGAAATTTGACCACGTTCCTCCATAGATCACAATGTACATTATTACCAGTATTGAGAGAAAATGTAACGAAATATTCACCGCCTCGGAGTAAATTCCTGGGCAGGGTAACCCTGAGGGTAGACTCCTTTGTTGTGGAATCCAGAATTACTTTATCGTTAACATTCGATAAAAAGATTAATGGCTGGTTGTAAACATCTCGTGCAGAAACCCCGACAACCACCTGTTTTGAAAAAGATCGGTATTTCATGCAAAAAACGATATCGTCGTGGTGGTTGAAAGTGTAGGTTTCATTTCTCAGGGCATTTTCGAGCCATACTTCAAGAATTTCATAAGGTCCAACGAAGTTCCGCTCAAAGGCATCCTGTGAAGTGGTTCTTTGGCTTTTTGCATCCTTACTCTGCAAATACAGGTCAATCACTTCGGAGGTTTTTCCATTTTCAGCAATTTTGCCTTCAGATATTAATAAACACTTCGCGCATAATTCGCTGATGCTGTTCATGTTATGGCTCACAAACAGGACCGTTCTGCCTTCCCCAGCTACCTCGCCCATCTTGCCCAGGCATTTCTTCTGGAATTCCGCGTCGCCTACCGCCAGCACCTCGTCAACGATAAGGATCTCGGGGTCCAGGTGCGCCGCCACGGCGAAGGCCAGGCGCACGTACATACCGCTGGAGTAACGCTTGACAGGTGTGTCAATGAACTTTTCCACACCGGAGAAAGCTACGATCTCATCGAACTTGCGCGCGACCTCGGCCTTTTTCATACCCAGGATGGCCCCATTGAGAAACACGTTCTCTCTCCCGGTCAATTCTGGGTGGAAACCGGTACCCACCTCCAACAGGCTGCCAATGCGCCCTTTCACTTTGACCACGCCGCTGGTTGGGGCAGTCACGCGCGAGAGGATTTTGAGCAGCGTGCTCTTACCGGCGCCGTTGCGCCCGATGATGCCCAGGGTCTCGCCCTGCTCCACAGTAAAGGAAATATCATCCAATGCAAGGATGGACTCGCCAATTCGCGAAAAGGTGTCGCGCTGCCCGATGATGGAATATGGATCGGGTTTGTGGCGCGTGCGTGCCCACCAGCGTTCCACGTCTCGGGTTAATGTGCCGGTACCGATGACGCCCAGGTCGTATTTTTTGGTCAGGTGTTCAACAGAGATAACAGTATTTGTCATGATCTAATTACCATATTTTTCGAATCCGTTTGGAATTTGTACATTTTTATGATTAATGCAGCCAGGCCCAGGACAATTCCAAGTGAAAAGGAAAAAAGGATCATCCCGTTTCGATAAACGTATGGGTCTCGAAATATGTAGAATGCAAGGAGTAACAAGGCTGCGAAACTGATGACCAGGATGAATTTAGTTGAGGATTTTCTTTTTCTGAAAACGAAGGAGCCAAAAAGATAAGCTAAAAGGCCTCCAACCAGGCAGAAAAGGAGATAAAACCCGATTACCACTATCCAGGTCTTTATGGATATCGTGCTTTCGCGATAAAAATTATCTGCGATTTGTTCTTCGGAATAGGTGGATTCTACAAATACCAATGAGGGTGGGTTTTCTTGAGCACGCTGGTAACGACTGGCGCTCAAATCATCGATCTGTTTGATCGATTGGTCAAGAGTAATAATATGAACATTTCTTTGCGTGTCCAGCCAATCGAGAGTGGTGGATAGTTCCTGGAAAGTTGTAATTCCCCTGGAATTATCAACTTCCTTGAAATCATAATCGTGGAATAAAACGACCATTAAGGGTTGGGAGTAGGACAACTTCTTTACGGAAGAGATTGATTTCTGAACATCTGCGAGTGTACAGGTAGAAGGAATAAAACGCAGAGAGGATTCTGCATCAACTACTCCAGCTTTATTTGCCGAGAGTATCGAAAATCCGGTATCCTCCAGGGCTTTCAAGGTGTTCGCATCGTATGCATTCCAGGGCGGAATGAATGTATTGACGCGGACTCCTAATGCCTCCTCTAAAAAATCCTTTCCAGCTCTTAATACTTCTTCCTGCAACGCGAGTGGCATTCCGGCGAATTCTGATTGCTTGTTAACCGAAAAAACCTGGTGAGCGTAACCATGTAACGCAACATCCACAACACCTTGATCGGCATATTGTTGTAAAGTTGCGATCTTTGTTTTTGTAAGTTCATGTTTGGGTTGTTCACCGGGGTCATAGGCGTTCCCTGAGACGATAAAAGGGATCACTCCAACGGTAACCGGAACCATGTGTTCTTTGAACGTTTCGAGGATTTTCGTTTCAAAATCCGTATCGCTTATGGCTGAATAATCATCATATCGGAAAATTACATAGATATCCTTTTTGGGGAATGAAATCCTACTGCACCCAGTGCAGAAAAGCATTCCTGCAATCACTAAAAGAATTATCAGGCTGCGCCAGTATTTCGGTTTTTTTCTTCTGACTGGGAAATTAAACATACCAAACGTTTTAAACCTAATCGCTTAAAGCAATTTTCAATATTTCTTCCCAATGTGGAAGGTTCAACCCAAATTCTTTTTGAAAGAGAGAAGAATCCAGGGCAGAATTGATCGGTCTTTCTGCTGGGGTTGGGAAACTGCTGCTCTTGGCGGGCAGGAGTTGGGTCACCACCTGGTCCTGGCGGTGGGGATCAAATTCGAGGATCTTGCGTGCAAAGTTAAAACGGGTCGGGTTGCCGGTGCAGGCCAGGTGATACACGCCGCGCCGCTCAGTGATAAAGCCAGCGAGGTCATTCTTGCCAGTATGGAGTGCCATGGCGGTGGCCTGTGCCAGCACCCTGGCCCAGGTGGGAGAACCGGCCTGGTCGTCAACGATCGTAAGGGTGGGTTTCTCGTGCGCCCACTTGAGCACGCGGGTGACAAAATTATCCCGGCGCAGGCTGTATAACCAACTGGTGCGCAGGATCAGGTACGCCCCGCCAATGTTTTGGATTGCCTGCTCCCCGCTTAATTTGCTTTTCCCGTAGGTATTGATCGGGTTAGGGATGTCCTTTTCGGTATACACGCCGCTCTTTAATCCATCGAATACATAATCTGTGGAATAATGCACCAACACAGCCCCCAGGGCCTTGGCTTCCTCTGCCATTACTCCCGGGGCAGTGCCATTGACAGCAAAGGCCAGTTGCGGTTCGCTTTCGGCTCGGTCCACATTCGTGTAGGCAGCGGCGTTAACGATAATCCGCGGTTTCACCTGGCGAATACAGTTCCGTACACTGTCCATCGCGGCAAGGTCGATTTCGGGATAATCTACGGCAATTACTTCACCAAGCAGAGATAACGAAGTCTGTAATTCCCAGCCGGCCTGTCCGCTCTTGCCTATTAACAGGATCTTTGATTTTGTATTCATCGAATTTCAGAATTCCACTCTGCTCACCTGTATAATTTCTTTAGTCCAACCATTCAACTTCTTTGAAAGATTTTCCTAAAGCGTCCTTTACGGATATTATCGGTTCTTTTCTATCGATCAACGGCCAGTTTATCCCCAGCGTGGGATCATTCCAGAGGATGGTGCGTTCCCACTCTGGCGCGTAATAATCGGTGGTTTTATATCGAAAGTCCGCCCATGCACTGAGCACGTAGAACCCGTGCGCAAAGCCCGGGGGAGCCCAAACCTGGCGCTTGTTATCGGATGAGAGAACAATCCCGGTCCATTTTCCGAACGTACTCGAACTCCTGCGGATATCGACCACCACGTCAAACACTTCACCTGAGACGACCTCGACCAGCTTGCCCTGGGTGTGCTGCAATTGATAATGCAGCCCGCGCAAGACCCCCTGCCTGGACCTGGAGTGATTATCTTGGACAAAGGGCAGGTTAATACCCGCATCCGCATAATTGCGGGCGTTGAAGGATTCATAGAAAAATCCGCGCTCATCTTCAAACACTTTCGGGGTGATGATCAGGACGTCTGGAATGTCAGTGGGGGTGATTTGCATATTTTTCTCAATTTTTTATTGTGGAAACTTATCAATCAGATGTTTTGAGAATAGCTCCTATCGACATTGTTACTAAGAAATCTTCT
>CAZDNQ010000378.1:0-5090 GCA_964506605.1 uncultured Victivallis sp.
ACATGAGAGAAAGCATTTTCATTTATATGGTAAAATACCACTCGGTGTTTTGAAAACAAGAACGCGCTAAAGCAGTGAACTCCAACAGAAAAGGAGCGGCGGTTTTCCTGCCCCGTCAGAGGACTGGGGTAAACCGCCAATTAATCGTCGGGTTAAAACCCGACATACTTATGGCAGATATGCGCCATGCTTCCGGAGGCGTTTCCGCAGGAGATCCGTATCCACGGCATGCACATCCGGCTTTTTCGCCTTCATCGCAATTGCTGCAGCAAGTCCCGCGGCTTCGCCCATGACCAGGCATACCGGCATGACACGCACGCTTCCCTGGACCGTCTGGTCGCATGACACCGCCCTGCCCGCGACAAGCAAATTCTTCAGCCCCTTGGGTGTCAGGATGCGGTACGGAATGCCGTGAGATTCCCCGGCCTTGTATCTCTTTGCCGGATCGGATTCCATCTTCAGCCAGTCCTTGTGGGTCATGGCCGTCTTCGAGCTCTTGTTGTGCACGTCGATGTAATAGCAGTTCCTGCCGATCTCGTCAGGGAAGCTCCTCCTCTGTATGAAATCGTCATAGGTAAGGACGTAGTCGCCGATGATCCTGCGGGTTTCGCGGATCCCCATCAGCGAGCCGGTGGCGACGAGATGCGAATCGCCGAATGCGGCAGGACTGTATTCCGCCAGCGCGTTCCGGAAGTCTGATGCTATCTTACGTCCTAGGACCATTGCTTTCGAGAGATCTTCCGGCCTAGTGCCGTCGACATTGAAGAGATGTCCGGCATTGAACCCTATTGTCCCCGGACCGGTCGGGCAGTTGCAGATGTGGAAGTCGGGGATGTACGGATATTTTCCTGACTTCAGAATCTTGTAGATGGGACTTTTGGGATTTGCGCAGAACAGGTTCTCGCCATGCTTGTAGGCATAGTAGTCCACATTGCTGATCATGAAGCAGTGCGTCGCAGGCATCAGCCCTTTGCCTTTCTTGTCGCCCTTCTGGAACTTTGCTCCGGCCCAGGCGGACAGGTCGGCGTCACCGGTGCAGTCGATAAATACCTTGGAGCGGTACGCGCTGAGCCCTTCCTTGTTTGCAACAATTATCTCGGCTACTTTCCCGTTCTCAGTCCTCACACCTGAAAGCATGGTGTGGAAAAGGATCTTTGCGCCTGATTCAGTGACAATATCATCGTAGACCCGCTTCAGGAGTTCGGCATCGATCGGAACCCAGTCCATTGCCTTACTGTCGACATGGGGCATGCCGGCCTTTGCGGCATTGAAGACTTTTTCCGCGAGGCCCTGGTAGATGATCTTCTCCTTGTCGGAGAACGGACACCAGCATGGGACAAGCCCGTTAGTGCCCATGCCTCCGAGGCAGCCTGTAGCCTCGATCAGGAGAGTATTCGCACCTTCGCGGGCGGCTGCAGCCGCTGCAGTGCATCCTGCAGGCCCTCCACCAACCACTATCACTTCCCAGCCTTGATGAACTGGGATATCCGCCTTGAAACTTGTTCTCATATATCTATCCTTTCTAATGACAACTTGGGCTTTCAAGCCCGAGTCTTGATTTATTTCTTCTCGGGCAAGAATGCCCGAGTTACTTCTCATTCCACCAGAATAAGGTCTCCAACCATGTCGACCTGCTTGAGATGGACGCCACCGAAGAAGCCCATGACCGACTTCCTGCCTGATCCGTCATCTTCATTGATCATAACAGACAGTCCGAGATCCTTCCCGGCTCCGGGCTTGAACGGCGCAAGATGCGACCACGGAATGGCGATCTCGTAGTTAAGCACCTTGCTGTTCTTCTCGTCTGCGACAATCGCAAATTTTACGTCCTTCATCTCACCGAGCTTGATGTCCTGATCGGCCACAGAATAACACCACATCTGCGGCCCCTTCTTCCCAATAGCGGCACCATATTCATACTTGCCCGGCTTGCTGTCGGAATCACGGTAAGGATCGATCATCATCTGCAGTCCGTCCTGGTTCCATATGGCGGCATCCTCGTTGATAAAGCTCATCACATCGTCGGTCACCTTCATGCCGATATAGAAATTATTGTCATCCCAGAGGAAACGTACATCCGCGGAGAGATCCTCGGGACCGTCCCATTCGTTCGACTTGTCGATCTTCTTGAAAAGGCAGTAGTTGTTCTTGTCAATCACCTTTGTTGATTCGGCCCTGCCCCAGACGCCCTCGTCCATCTTTCCATCCAGCGCAGGAGCCTTGTCGGTCTTCCGTACAGGGATGAATCCGGACACAAGGCGTTCCTGTTCTATGATGTTTCCTTCAGAATCCTTAAGTGTCGTCCTTATCCGGTACAACGTGAATGTCTCGATCTTCCCGATGACCAGATCGATTTTCTTTTCAGCTCCCTTTTCAAGCGTCTCTTCACCTTCCGACGGCGATGACAATACCGCGCCGGATGGAACTGAAGCCCCCATGTCGTATTTGCCGTCCTTCATCGGGAATTCATTTTTGACCTCCATCTTCCAGGATACTGTCTCCTTGGCAGAACCGTTGTTTTTAAGGACAAGAGAGACGATCCCCTGTCCTTTCTCCTTAGAAGGCTTCGGGGAGACGGTTGCACTGACACGGCTGCTTATCTTCACGGGGACGACGATCTCCGCGGATTTACCGCTGGATAAAATTATCCTGCCTTCACGCGCCTCTGTATCACGCGGTGCGCCAAGCACGCAGTTGACCGTGCTTTCCGAGGCGTCTGCGAACTTCGCAGTCCATGCGAAAGGCGCAACAGCCTTCAATGAATCCGGCTTGACCTTGTCCAACTTCAGAGGAAGCGCAATACTCCCGCCCTTGACGATCGTCGAAGATGCGGACGCGAATGAAACCGATGGAGCTCCAAGCTTTTCCGCCAGTGCGGGTTTGTCCTGCTTATAAAGCACAAGGACTGTTTCAGGACTGACGGTGATAGTAATTCCTCCGTTCTCCGGGACAAGTTCTGAGCTTGAGCCGTCGATGTAGACGATCTTCGCGGACGATACACCCGCCAGCGGCAGCATGATATCCGCGCGGTCCTTGTCCTTCCATAGCACCTGCAGGCAGTTGTTGTCGCCGTCCTTGAACAGGAATGCGAAAATGTCATCGCCGTATTTCTTCTCTTCGGCGAACTTCTTCACGCAGATTGCGTTGACCATGTTGTAGTAGGCTATGGCGTCGAGCTTGGGATTGTACAGGCTGTACTTGCAGTCGAAGACGTTGTGCGCGTCGCCGAACGTACCGCGGGCTCCGCCCTTAGGATCCGGATAGTTGATCCCGAACCAGGAGATCTTCTCGCCTCCTTCCGCGAAGAACGAAGTGACTTTCCTTACTAAATCTGAAGCTACCGCGAGCCGGGGCATGCCCTGGCTGTTCAAACCTATCTCCGTGGAATAGATCGGTTTAACGGCATTATATTTCTTCATCAGCTCCTTATATTCGCGGATGGTCTTGCGGATGGTCTCATAAGAGCCATATACATGGAAATCATAGATGTCGAGATAGTTCTGGTACCCCTCCTTGAAATAGTTCTCATTCGGTTCTACGGCGGTGGAGATCGCCGGAATATCCTTGTTGAACTCCTTTATCGTCTCATAGACGGACTTGTAGGCCGCGACATTTAGCTTGACCTGCTCAATGTCGCCATGCGGCTCGTTGCCGAGGCACACATATCCGATCCCCTTGCCGGCGAAGTTATCCAAAAACTCCTTCATGCCTTCGCGGAGGGCTTTGTCGGTATATTCCTTATTGCCTCTTTCAACTGCGCTGGCCCTGGACATCACGACCCATTTCGCCCCGAGCTGCTGGCAGAGCTCGGAATTGTTGGCGACAGGCTTGTACGGCGGCACAGCACTTATGCTGGACCAGAGGCCTATGACTCTTATCCCTATCCTGTCTGAAAGGGTGTAATATTCCTTCACACGGTTGTCCCAGTTCCTGCTCAGGAACGGTATTTCCTCCGGCTTGTATTTCTTCGTCACGGCCTCAGGAAGCCGGGCGAATCCTGAGAATTCACGGTACTCGACGCCGGTGTCCAGAGGGAACTTGATATGCAGTTCGTAGTATTTCCCGATCTCAGGATTAAGGGAGCCCAGGTCAATGTCCGCCTTGTAGACGAACTTCTTGTCCTTCATGCTCTCCTTGCTGAACTTCAAGATCACAGGCGCGCCAAGCTCGGAACCCCAGTAGTCGCGCACGGAACATGTGGCTGTCTCCTCCTTTTCACCGAGTACCTTGACCGCCTCGACTGAAATATGGAAGAGCAGCTTGGCTTCCGGCAGGAAAAGATTTCCTGGCGCATCGGAGGTAATTTTCACGCTTTCGATGGTCTTCGGCACGGATTTGCCGCTGCTGGTGAAAGCCAGATCGTCGATGTCCATCGACCCCCAGGTCTTCCTCAGGGATATGTTCATCCTCGCCTTCTCGGTGTCGGCAGGCGCCTGTATGGTCTTCTTGAATGCCATCCACGGGCTGCTTCCCGTCTGTATCAGCGCCTCCTTCTTCTCCAGCACCTTGCCGCTGTTGTTCATGAACTCTATGAAAATCGCACCCTGGTACGAATTGTCCGGGGAATTCAGCTCGGATTTCACCGCTCCGGAAATCTCACACTCACCCTCCTTCGCCTCGAAGAGCATGCTTGTGACCGAACATTCCTCGTTACCCTTGTCGACTCCACGTTCAAAATGGAGACACGTTGTGCCCTTGTACGGATTGTTCTTAGACAATGTCCCGGCGCCGGCCCCCTTCGCCTCCCATTTTTTTGTGAAGTTCGCAGCATTCTCGAAGTCCTCCATGAACGCGCCTTTCTCGACAAGTACCGCCTTCACTCCCTCGGCTTTCACGTCTGAAAGCCAGAGCGAACCGACTGGATTGTCCTTCGGCAGAGCAGATTTCGTAAGAAGGAAAATCACGTCCTTGAGAGGGGCTTTCCATTTTGCGGGCTTATCCTTTTCCTTTCCCCACGCCTGGTATTTCGCGATTATGTCGAGAGCGTCGGGCGTACCCATTTTAGCGAAGAAATCATCTATCGGAAAGTTCACCAGCTGCCAGTCGTCGGTCTTCTTTATCTTGAATTCGATCTGGTGGCAGGTGTCGGC
>CAZDNQ010000379.1:0-5084 GCA_964506605.1 uncultured Victivallis sp.
GCCTTTTACAGCAGATGCAGCGGCGGTCATCGCCGAGGCGAGGATGGTCTGCGAGCCTTTCGAACCCATCCTTCCCGGAAAGTTGCGGTTCGTGGTGCTGACGCATATCTCGTCGTTGTTGCAGCGTCCGAACGTGTCGACCGGTCCACCGAGGCAGGCCGCGCATGACGGCGGAGCAGGCTTGTCGCAGCCGGCATCCTCGAAAATCTTCACGAGGCTCTTCCCCCCGATCTTCTCGGAAGAGAGCGCCTTTTCGACTTCCACGGTCGCCGGAACTATGAACGTCTTGACCTTGACCTTCTTCCCGGCCAGCACGGCGGCGGCCATCTTGAAGTCCTCGATCTTTCCGCCGGTGCAGCTTCCGATGTAGACACGGTCGATCTTGAAATCCTTCATGTCTGCGGCGTTCTTCACGTTGTCCGGAGAGAACGGCATCGCCACGACAGGCACGAACTTCTTCGCGTCATATTTCCTGACCGAAAGATATTTCGCATCCTTGTCGCTCTGGAAGCATTCGAACGGCTTCTTCGTCTTCGACTTGACGTATGCAATGGTCTTCTCGTCCGGGGCGATGATTCCATTCTTCCCGCCGGCTTCAATCGCCATGTTGCATATGGTCATGCGCTCTTCGACGCTGAGTGATTCGATGGTCGAACCTGCGAACTCCATCGCGCAGTATGTCGCGCCGTCGACGCCGATGTCGCCGATTATCCTTAGGATGATGTCCTTGGCGGTGACGCCTGCTGGCAGCTCCCCGTCGACTACAAACTTCATCGTCGCCGGAACTTTTATCAGGAGTTTTCCAGTGCCCATCACGAATCCGGCGTCTGTGTTGCCGATGCCGGTCGCGAACTCACCGAGTGCGCCGTGCGTGCAGGTGTGGGAATCTGTCCCGAAAAGGACTTCGCCTGGACGGCAATGTCCCTTTTCTGGAAGTGTCACATGGCATACGCCTGAATAAGACGGCGTTCCGGGATCATAGAAATACTTGATGCCCTGCTCCTTCACGAACTTCCTGAGGGTGTCCACGTTCCTGTGGCACATCTCGTCGGACGTGAAGATGTAATGGTCGGGTATGATAACGACCTTCTCGCGGTCCCATACCTTTGCGTTCTCCCCGAACTCGCGCTTGAAGACGCCGATCGTTCCTGGTCCGCAGACGTCATGTGTCATTAAGATGTCCGCACTAACCCAGATGTTGTCCCCGGGATCGCAGTCCTTCTTCCCGGAAGCCTTAGCCAGAATTTTCTCTGTTATTGTCATGTTTTCTCTTCCTATATATTTTAACTGATATCTCTTGTTTATCTCAAATCCCATTCTGCATCTTGCATGCCTTCACGGCGTTGTGCATGAGCATTGCGATGGTCATCGGGCCGACTCCGCCCGGGACCGGCGTAATCCATGAAGCCTTTTCCGCGACTTCCGCATACTTGACGTCTCCCACAAGCTTATGGCCCTTGGGCGAATTCTTGTCGGCAACCCTGTTGATCCCGACATCTATGACGACCGCGCCTTTTTTGACCATGTCGGCGGTGACGAATTCAGCTTTTCCGATGGCGGCGATCAGGATGTCGGCCTGCCGCGTATAATCAGCGATGTTCGGAGTCCTGGAATGGCAGACCGTGACAGTGGCGTTCGCGCCCTTCGCCTTCTGTACGAGGAGGGCCATCATAGGCTTGCCGACGATGTTGGAGCGTCCGATGACCACCGCATGTTTTCCGGCCGGATCGATGCCGCTCTTCTCGAGCAGCACCATGATTCCGTGCGGTGTGCACGGATAGAATCCGTCGGTTTCGCCGTTTAGCATCTTTCCGACGTTCACGGGATGGAAGCAGTCGACGTCCTTCTCAGGCTTGATCGCCCTGACAATCGCGGCCTCGTCGATCTGGGGAGGCGGAGGCGACTGCACGAGTATGCCATGAATCTTCGGATCGTTGTTGAGCTCTTCGACGACAGCCAGCACCTGGTCCTGAGTGGCGTTCTTGTCCAGCACGCGTTTGTCGGAATAGATCCCGAGCTCGTGCGACTTCTTCGCCTTCATGTTGACATATACGGCGGACGCAGGATCCTCGCCCACCAGGACGACCGCGAGTCCCGGCTGGAGCCTGTGGTCCCTGGCGAGAGCCGCGACTTCCTGCGCGGTCTCGGCGTGGACCTGCTCGGCTATCTTCTTGCCGTCGATTATATTTGCCATGATAAAAACCCCTTGAAAACTTGTTGAATCGGTGTAAAGGAAATAAAGTATACATCAACAAATTGATTTTTAAATTTTCCGCAAGGATATTTTCAAATTTTAGAAATGAGAATTCTAGTCTACAATATAGCTTACGGGACTGGGGCTCCGAAATCATTGTATCATAACATAAGCACGGCACACCGGTATGTTCGCACCCCCCGTTCGCATCTTGACAAGATAATGAAGTTCATCCAGGAGCAGGATCCGGACATCCTGGGGCTCATCGAGGTCGACACCGGCTCATACCGCACGAACTTCACGAACCAGGTCGAGCTGATAGCGGCCCATCTCAAGCAACACCACCAGAGCTCGGTCAAATACAAGCACGGCATCCTCACCAAGGCGTTCCCCATATTGAGGAAGCAGGCAAACGCCGTCCTGACGAAGAAGAAGCTCCCTGCCGGCAACTTCCACTATTTTCCGGCCGGAGTCAAAAGGCTCATAATCGAGGTCGACATCGACGGCATGCGTTTCTTCCTAGTGCATCTCGCGATCCAGAAGAGTGTGAGGAAGGTGCAGCTAGCCCATCTTGCGAAGCTCGCAAAGGGGCGGACGCCTGTAATTATCGCCGGCGACTTCAACACCCTCTCAGGCTCGCAGGAGATCAGGGGCTTCCAGGAGGAGCTGGGCCTCTTCAATCCGAACGAGCAGGGACACCCGACCTATCCATCGTGGAAACCGGAGAAGCAGATAGACTTCATCCTCTGCTCGAAGCACGTAAGGGTCCATAGATTTGAGATCCCGAAGGTGAAGTATTCCGACCATCTGCCGATTGTCATGGACTTCAACGTGTAAATTGAATAAGGCTTTTCTGCCGGATTTTGAATGTCGCGATAGAAGTTTTGAAGGAAATGAACTAATTTAGAGAAAAAAGGATTATAGGTATGGACGCCATCGAAGTACTTCAGAAGCGCCGGAGCATCAGGAAATATCTTGACAGGCCTGTGTCGAAAAAAGACATGGAGACCATAATCGACTGCGCCAGGCTTGCGGCGACGGCGCGCAACGAGCAGCCCTGGGAGTTCGTGGTCGTCACCGACAGGAATATGAGGAAGACGCTGGCGGACATAACCGAATACGGGAAATTCATCGCCGACGCCCCGGTGTGCGTCTGCGTGTTCTGCAGGGACACGAAATATTATATAGAAGACGGTTCGGCCGCCACACAGAACATCCTGCTGGCCGCCAGAGCGCTCGGGCTCGGGACATGCTGGGTTGCCGGCGACAAGAAGCCCTATGCCGCCAAAGTCGGGGAGATACTCGGGGTTCCGGCCGGATACAGGCTCATGAGCTTCATCCCGATAGGATATGCAGAGGACATTGATCAGAAATGCGCGAAACGGACTCTCAAGGAAGTGCTGCACTGGGAGAAATTCTGAAAGAACGTGAACTTCCAACATCCAACATTGAACTTTGAATCAAACAGATAAATTCGTTCAAGGTTGGAAGTTCGATGTTGAATGTTCGATGTTGAAAGAAGAAATCAAAGGTTTAAAATGCTGGAAAACTGCAAGATCATCAGGAACGAATGCATTGGTGGTTCATACCACAGGATCGTATTTTCCGCGCCGGGGATATGCCCGCACGTCAAGCCCGGCCAGTTCATCCATCTCCAGATAGCGACGCTCCGCGACAGGATTCTCCGCAGGCCTTTCAGCATATGCGACGCCACCGCGGAAGGCGAACTGACGGTCATCTACAAGGTCGTAGGTGAAGGCACGGAAGTCCTCTCGAAGCTGCACAGGGGGACGGAATGCAGCGTCATGGGGCCGCAGGGCAAGCCTTTCACTGTGCCGAAAAAGGCGCAGATGCCGGTCATCGTCGCGGGCGGATACGGATGCGCCGCCACATACATGCTGGCGAAGCAGGCGCCGGCAAAGGGAAAGATACTTATCGGCGCCAGGACGTCAGCAGACCTGATACTCATGGATGAATTCAAGAGGACAGGATTCGAATTGCTTGTCGCCACGGAGGACGGGTCGGTTGGAATCAAAGGCCTGGTCACAAGGCTCCTCGAGGAGACAATAGCAAATCCTCCATCAAAGAACCTCTCGTTCTACGGATGCGGACCGCACGGCATGCTGATGGCGATGGGCAGGATACTTCTGAAGCACTCCCTTCCCGGAGAGCTGAGCCTGGATCACCTTATGTGCTGCGGAGTCGGCGCGTGCTACGCATGCGTGGTGAAGGTGAAGGACGCCGCGAAGCCGGACGGATGGCGTTTCGCCAGGACCTGCAAGGAGGGGCCGATATTCCAGGTGGACGAGGTTTATTACGACTGAAAACAGGTTTTCTGCAAACACCACAGAACTTTTTCCACATTGCGCTGTCTATATCAGTAGAGCGGACGGGTTATCAAGACACCGGCGTCGCAAGACGTCAAATTTACCCCCTCCCAAAAGATAACCCTCCGCTCAGTTCATAGTATATCAATAAAAGGAGAAATATCATGAACCAGAACGAGCTGCAGGAGCTTCAGGGCAAGATCCGAGAGGCGTCGCATTTCATCCAGCCGGTCAAGACCGAGATCGGCAGGGTCATCGTGGGACAGGAAAAACTTGTGAACAATCTCATACTGGCGCTTATCGCCGACGGGCATATCCTCATAGAAGGTCTTCCCGGACTCGCAAAGACGCTTGCGGTCAAGACCCTGGCGCAGTCGCTCAACGGCACCTTCTCCAGGATCCAGTTCACCCCCGACCTCCTTCCGGCGGACGTGATCGGAACGAACATCTACAACCAGCAGGAACATACCTTCAGCGTCAAGATCGGCCCCGTGTTTGCGAACATCGTGCTCGCCGACGAGATCAACCGCGCTCCCGCCAAGGTTCAGAGCGCTCTTCTCGAA
>CAZDNQ010000380.1:0-5074 GCA_964506605.1 uncultured Victivallis sp.
CCACCCGCATATCCACGTCTTTCTCTGCAACAGGACGGACAAGGGATCGCACATCGCCTTAAGCTGTCCTCTCAAAGGCAGAAAAGACATCAAACCCCGCAGGAACCAGATCAAATTCATCCAGAAGGAGCTTACCAGACAGGAACAGCTGATAAGGAAATCCATTGAAAAGAATGAGTTTCAAAAACTCGAAATGGATGAAAATACGGTTAAAACCGGCAAGATAAAGGCCCCCTCACTTTCTACAGGGAAAGTATCCAACCTGATAGAAGCTAAGAAGCTCCAGTTACAGTACCAGCAGCTAATCAAGCTCCATGAAAGCATGTCTGAAAGAAAATATCATCTGCCGAACAGGACTCTCTACAGGCTAAGGGCTCCCAAGATACTCCGGGACTTCAATGCGATCATTGCCGCTAGGAATATTAGAAAGCATCGAAATCTCAGGACGAAATACTTTGCCCTTAAACGGTCTTACCTGATCGGCCTTGACAGATATTATTTCAAGAAGTCCATGGACAAGAGCCCGCAGGGCATAAGGAATAAGTATTTTGAAACCGTAAGGGCTTTCAAGAAGAAAAAGGACTTGGGGCTGGATACGTCAAATGAAAAGGCGTATTTCGACATCTTGAGGAAAGCCCAATGCAATTATCATACGAGCGGAGGACATAGTGATATTGGACAGAGGCAAGTTCATAAGATTTAAGGATTTTATTTTCAGGCCGGAGGATCTGGAAGGCGTAGTAGGCGAAGCTGATCCGGAAGGCGGCGACTTCCTTACTCTCGTCTATTTCAAGGGGCACGGACATTCCTTCAAGGACAATGACAAGGAATATCTAGATTATTTCGACTCTCTCCTGATAGACAGGCAGCCTACGGACAACCAAGCTGGATTAAGTGCCAAAAATAGCGAAAAGAAGGCAAGGAGCACATGATATAATGAGATGGATCGCCTCCTCAATATTCCTGTTGCATGCCCTAGCAGCCATTTTTTTCCTGAATTCGCCTTATTCCTACGGCGCGGGAGTCTATCTTGCGGCCTCATGCTTTTTCGCAATCTTCAATGACAATGATTTAAAGTCGTTCTGTGTTTTCGTGAGGGCTCTGCCTGCAAAAGCTGCCGGGCGGTTTTCGTCAAAAAAGAAGATTGTCTGCCGTCTTGACAGGTTCACATGGGATATGAACGACTTCTGCCGGGGATGGTCCATAACGGGACGGACGGGGTCCGGCAAGACGGCAAGCGCGATAAAACGGCTTATGCACCAGGTTTTCATCAACTCTCCCGGATGGGGAGGAGTTGCTGTTGATGAGAAGGGTTCATTCCATGAGACGCTTCTTGAAATCGCCGACAATTACAATGCCAGAGACAGGATGATATGTCTTCAGGTAAGGCCGGATGATGCGGAACCTGGCTGGCGGCCAAGGGCGAAATACAATCTCCTGAGCTATCCTGGAATTCCATGGTCAACCTATGCAAAGCTCATAGTTGACACGGCATCTTCCCTTGGACAATCCGGGGAGAAGGGCTTTTTCAAGACACAGGCGCAGATCCACATTGAAAAAGGGATGGAACTGCTGAGCATCCTGGAATACAAGGTCAACCTGAAGAACGTCTATGACATCCTTACCGACAGGAACACCTTGCAGCAGTGCATGGAAAGGATCTGGGATGAATTGAAGGATAAAAATCTGCAGGAGCTTTTCAAGGAGGACATCCTGATGAAAAGGAAATACGAGATATTCAAGCATTTCACCGAGAACTACCAGAAGCAGCCTCCGGAACAGCTCGGGGGAGTCACTTCGACGATTTTCAACTATCTCCAGTTCTTCCTCAATCCGGACATTGCCGAAGTATTCTGTTCGGACGAGAACACCGTAGATTTCCAGGATATTGAGGAAGGCAGGATATTCGTCGTGTCCATGCCCCAGAAGTACCAGGTGGAGAGGCGGTATATCAATACTTTCATAAAACTCCTGTTCTACAACCATGTCCTAAGACGCTTTGACAAAGGAGAGGATTATAGGAGGAGCGCTAATCTTCTTATATTCTGGGCTGACGAGGCGCAGGGGATTGTCACTGCCGCCGATGAAGGCTTTGCCGACTATAATGTAGTTGACAAGATACGTGAGGCCAGAGGAACGGTCGTATTCGCCACGCAGAGCACGACAAGCTATTATCCCGTTATTGACGAGAAGAAGATCGATACGCTCCTTTTGAATCTCAGCAACCAGATTTATTTCACGCTTGCAGATGCTAAAGCCGCAAAGCTGGCAGCCGACCAGATCGGAAAGAAGTCATTCTGGAAGAAGAGCTATGGATTCTCGGGAGGACGGGGTAATGTGAACTTCCAGAAAGTCGAGGAGCACTGGATCAAGGAACACGAGCTTATGTCAATGAAGAAGTTCGACTGCATCATCAAGCACTGCGAAAAGGGCTTCATCCGCACCCATCTCCCGCCTGTGGACTCCCATAACAAAATCCCGGAGTATTATTATGCGATAAAATAATGACTCTATGCTTGATAGCAGGAAAAAATAAGATAACTGGCTGGATTCACTTGATATTTTGGAAATATCATGTTCATTACATGCCAATGTTCATTTATAATGAACAAGGATAAGATGGTGAACAATGAAGAAAAATCACGACTATTATAATACTCTTCTTAATGACGGCATTAAGAATAACCTTCCGTTCTCAGGGAACCTAAGGGCGGATGATCTGCGTTTTGAGTCTACTGATGGGAATGGGAAAGAATGGCTTATGCAGGTTCATGGCCTGATCTATCATGTTCATTTCATCAGGAACGACAATGTGCCATGGATTATCCAGTCTGGCAGACTGAATAGAGGCGGACAGAGAGATTTGATGATTTTTGATCGAGTAACGTCTGAACAGGCGGAGGAACTTAGACGACATGACATCGAATTCATGGATAAAAAGGGCAACGTATTCCTTAACCTGCCGAAACTCTACCTTTTTATCTCAGGCAGGAACATGCGCCTGGCAACAAATGATCGAAGTCTCGTCTCCTCCAGTAAACTCTTTAAAATTGCGGGCGTCAAGCTCATATATGTGATATTGACAGATCCGGGGCTAGATGCCAATCCTTCAGGAAATCTCCTGAACTCAACTTTACGTAAACTTGCTGGAATATCCGGAATTTCCCTTGGGAGCGCGTCGGACATCATGTTTGAACTGAAGGAACATGGATATGTAGTGGAGGAAAATGGGACACGGTTTCTGATTAACAGGAAAGAGCTTTTCAGGAAATGGATTACGGGATTTTTCGATTACCGCCCCCGGTGGAACGTCGTCCGGCTGGAATCTTCCTCTCCCGACTGGTGGAAGAAGGCAAATCTCAAGAATACGGATATCTTCTGGGGTGGAGAGACGGCCGCAAGCATTATGACCAAAGGATTCCTAATCCCTGAAAAGATAACTTTGTATACCAGCAAAATAATATATGATTTTGTCCTCAAACACGGCCTGCGAAAAGTCGACAAGGGCGGAGATGTGGAACTCATGGCACCTCCGCCAGGTGGTGCCTGCCAAGGAGACTGTGTCCATCCGCTTCTCGTCTACGCGGATTTGATTTACTCCGGAAATGACCGGAACCGCGAAGCGGCAGAAAGGATATATGACAATCACCTTAAGAAAATTATTGAACCCGATTGACCAGGACCGCCTTAAAACACTAAGGCGCTTATCAGGGCTTGTTTCTTCCAGTGGGAAGTCCAGCCTTATTATCGGCGCTTTTGCCCGCGACCTTCTGTTCTATAATCGTTTTGGCATTGGGACTGGCGTTGGGACAAATGACATGGATATCTCAATCGAAATGGTTTCATGGAGCGATTTCGATGTTATTGCAGGGGCATTGACCGATATTGGATTCGAACGACCAAAATTGCCGGCACATCCCGAGAAGTTTGCCGACATCAATGGAGTGGAATTGGACGTGATCCCGTTTGGCGGCATCTGCAAGAATTCAAAAACACTCACCTGGCCGGACGGATCCCCTTGGAATACCATGGGCATCAAAGAGGCCTTTGAAAATTCATGGTGTCTGGCGATTGGGAGAAACAAGGTAAATGTTGCCTCCGCCTCATCCGTAGTCATGCTGAAGATCTTTGCATTGACAGACCGCCCGGATGATCGGAAGCAGAAGGATGTCAGGGACATTGCATTCATATTGAGAAATTATCTTGATATTGGAAACCGCGGTCGACTTGTTGCCGGGGAGGACAAACACCGCTTTCTTATAGAGTCAGATGGAGACTTGGATACAGCTACTGCACGGCTTCTGGGGTTCGACATAGGCATGACGCTGGCACATGACACTTTTTTAGCGTTTGAAGCAATTCTTGAAAAAGAGGCAACATCCAATAGCCGTTGCGTAATCACCCATGAACTGTGTAAACATTTCAAAGGAGATTTTAAAAAATCAAGAAAATGCATGTCTTCACTCCTCAAGGGCGCAAAAGAGGGATATAGTGAAAAGCTAAAGGAAGAAACATTGTGAGTGCAATCCGAGAATAACTCAAGGATGTTGCCGGTCAGTACAAGGGCGATAACGCAACGGAGCATGCCTGCAGAGGTTATCTTGCCGTGCTCATTGGCGGTATTTGCAAGTAAGTATAACATTAGTGATGACTTTTAAAATGGCTAGGTGTAGGCGTGTTACTTGATTACAAGAAACAGAAGAATATTATTGAAGAAAGGTACTTGGAATATCTTAGGCATGTAGTGTCTTTGAATAGTATTGCTTCTGAATGTCCTCGCATGCCTATATATGAAGGTGAAAAAGATAAGATTGTCCGAGAAAACGGGACATCATCGGAAATGGAGTTCAAGCGACTTGAGGCAAAAATGGAGATTGGAAAAGATGAATTCTCAAGTTTAACTCACTCTAAGCTGTTAGCTAAATACAAGGCATTAGGACATGATCTTGCCATAGAAGAGTCAAAGCATTTCATAAAAACTATTAATCATGCCTGTGAAGAGTCGGGACAATCTGTTCACGGAAACGGGCAGCCTTTTAGTGCGGAATTGTGGCTATCGGCACTAGATAAAATG
>CAZDNQ010000381.1:0-2048 GCA_964506605.1 uncultured Victivallis sp.
GGACTTCTTTCGTTGAGTACAGGGCCTTAATCAAGGCACATAACGACAGGGAGTATGCAGCATGGGATCGGGTAAGAACGTTGGCACATAACGCCTATATGCTAACAGCAACGAAGGGTACAAAGATCAAGGATAGAAAGAAGTTCATGCCCCTTGCATGGGATGACATGAATAAAAGGGAAATAAAGGCTATTCCGCAGCCCGAAAGTGAAGCGGAAATCAACGAGCTAAATCGGATTGCAAATCTGTTCATGAAGAAAAAGTTATAATGGGTGTCTTAGGAAATATCTGGGTAAAATTAGGGCTAAAATCTGATGACTTCCGGAAGGGAATGGATCAGAGCGAAAACCGGGTATCAAAATTCGGTCAGGCAACTCAAAAAATGTCAATGTTGGCCAAAGCCGCATGGGTAGCTGTTGGGGCTGCTGTGATTAAGTTCGGGAAAGAAGCGGTAAAGGCGTACAACGAGCAGATGGCGGCCAACGCCAAGCTGCAAAATGCGATAAAAAATACTAACGGGTCGTTAGGTCTGGAATTCCGGGAGCTTGAAAAATTCGCCAGCCAGATACAGAGTAGTTTTAATGTTGCGGATGATGCTGTAATGAATGCTATGTCAACCATGACAACATTCAAGACCATTACCGGAGAAACATTCAAGCAGGCCATGCTGGCGGCTGTGGATATGGCTTCTTTCATGAAGACAGATTTGAATAGTGCGGTCATGCAATTAGGTAAAGCGTTGGAAATCCCAGAGATTGGTTTGTCCATGTTACGCCGCTCTGGCGTGGTGTTTACAAATGAGCAAATTGCAAACGTCAAGAAGCTGGTGGCCGCAGGGAAGCAGTATGAAGCCCAGCAGTTAATTCTTATTGAGGTGCAGAAAAAGTTTGGGGGAGCAGCCGCAGCCGCAGCCGGAACTGCCGAGGGGAAATGGACTGGGTTCAAACTTGCTGTAAGCGACCTGATGGAAACGCTGGGTTCTGGGATTGAAAAAACCAAAGGCGTTGCCAACGCGTTAAAAGAAGTTGTTGAATATACAAATTACATTTTATCAAGTAAACATCTGAGTGCATGGGAGAAGTTTTGGGGAATAATGGGACTTCAATCATCTAAACAACAGGTATATGAGAAAGCACTTAAAGCAGCCGCTGCGGAAGAAAAGAAGTTGAAGGAAATTAGTGATGCGGCTCAGGGGGCGGCAGATAAATATAAGACCATTGAAGAAGTACAAAATAGGATCAGTCAGATACAAAGAAAGAACAATGACAAAAATTCTATCATACAGTCAGTACAAATAGAGCTGAAAGAACTTGAGCTGTTAGAATCAAAATTACAAGGGCTAATCATCAAGAGATCCGAGGAAGAAGAGGCTGCTAATTCAGCAGCCGAGGCAGCGGCACAGGCCGCCGCAGAGGCTAATGTTAGGAGTAAGCAAATTCTAAATAACATACAAGACCAGATTGCGGCCCTGCAAGAAAAGAAACAGATCGCTACAAGCCTTGAAGAAATTGCAGCTATAAATGACGAGATTTCAGCACTTAACAGGCTTAAGGAAAGCTACGAATCAGTAAGTGCTGCAATGTTGGAGATGGGCAGGATTCCCTTACCAAAAGTGGATGGAAGTGGTGAGGTTACTACTCCCGTAACTACTACCGCGACATCGCAGAATGGTATAGACATAGACGCTCTTACGAAGAAATACGGCAAGCAGAAAAAAGAGGTTCAGGAGATAGAAAAAAGTTTCATGCGCATTACTGATGCGGTATATCGCATTACTTCGTCAGGGCTTGAGCTTGCAGGAATGTTTGGACTTGATCCTGAAATTGCAAGATTCCTTGACCAGATGGTTAACTCCGTGCTTGACATGAAAGATGCCATAACGGATGTTTCGGAATCGGCGTCAGAAGCGGCAGGTAAGGTTGGCGGGATTGTCGGGGGAGTATTGTCGATAGGTATCGCGATCGCAGACCTTGTAAAATCAGCATGGATGAAGGACATACAGGATGTACTTGATAAGTCAGAAAGCAGGCTGAATGCCATAGAGCGAA
>CAZDNQ010000381.1:2148-5068 GCA_964506605.1 uncultured Victivallis sp.
ATGATTTAAGGGAGCGTATCGAGAATATTGTTGCTTATGCGGAGAAGCTAAGGGATGCAATCACTTCTATGGTAGGCGACATATCTGGCACCTTATATTCAACCGTTACCGTAGAGTGGAAGAAGATATGGATGGAGAACCGGGATGCCGGAGCTGAATCATTTGAAGGCATTGCCGAGGCAGCGAAAAAGAATATAGCCGACATCATGGAGACGTTGGTTACGCAGCAGATCTGGGCCTCTGTAATGGCTCCCGTGTTTGACCAACTCGGAACAAATCTTACTAACGCCATTGTAGGGGGTGGGGATATCACCGGGGTGTTTGATCAATTCTTTGCTGGTTTCGATGCACAGCTTGAGGGATATTATGGCGCACTCGATCAGTTTTATACAGATGCAGAAGCCAGGGGATGGAAGTTCTCTAATCCTAACGAGACAACAACAAGTAGCACCACCTCTCAGGAGGATGCGTTGGATAAGCTGGTAGAGAAACAAAAGCTGCTTAATGATCTGTATAAGCAGTGGATTGAGTTATACGGGCAAGAAACGGCAGATGCTATGCTTGCCGGCATGGGAGCCGATGCAGGCGGTTATGTGAAAGCCCTTGAGGATTCGATTGCTGAACTGGATGCTTTACGTGAGGCAGGTACCATAACCGACGAACAATTACAGCAGTTACAGAACTTTCAAGATCAGCTATTAGGCATTCGTGATGCAGCCAAACAGGCAGCCGCAGAGGCAGAGGCAGAGGCAAAGGCAGCATCACAAGCAGCCTATGACGCCTGGAGTGCAAATATGCAAGCCGGGTTAGATGGAGCCGCGGATGAGTACGATAAATTGCTTGCTTATGAAGCAGCTATAAAGGCTGCCATAGAAGATACTTCCATGAGCGAAGCTGACCGGGCAAAAGCTATACAAGAGGCTACGGCAGCACAGGAAGAGCTTTACAAACAGGTCCGGGAAGGATTGGAAAGCACTTATGCAACAGATGATGACAAGTGGGCCGCTCAACAGGAAAAATATCGCAAAGACATAGAGTGGGCAACGCAAAACGGACTTCCTTTATTGGCTCAAAAAATACAAGATGCCTGGGACGCCGAAGTCATTAAGCGCAGCACAGAGGCTATGGATGAATGGAAAAGTTCCGTTGACGAAGCGTTATCCGGTGTAGAAACCGGAAGGGTGGATGCGATAATAAAAGCGCAACAGGACTATGTTGCACAGGCTCTTGCAAGTGGTGGAATGCCTTCTGTTAAGAAGCTGATGTATTTTGCTGAATTGATGCAAGCAGAGCAGAAAAGTCTTAATGAGAAGTACGAAACAGAAGAAGAAAAGCACCTTAAGACTTTAGCTGAATACGATGCTGACTACAACGATGCAAAGCTATTAGGTGATGAGGAGTTGATGGCGAAGATTCTTGCTGAAAGACAAAAATATAACGATAACTATATACAGCAGATCAAGGATAACGCCTCAGCAGAAGCCCAGGCGGTTCTGGAAGGATCAGAGGAGTACAAAGCCCTTACTGGGGATCTATCAAAACTCGGTGTGGAAGAAGCCCGGAAGGCCCTTGATGCGTATCGGAAAATGGTAGAAAACAGTACCGACCTTTCCGATGAGGCTAAAGCGGAAATCCTCGCCGGGCTGGATAAGATACAGGAAAAGATTGATAATATAGAACTGGATAACCTTCAACAGCAATTTGAGGATATTCAGAGTGTGATTACTTCCATATCTTCTATTTTGAGTTCCTTTGGGGCGAGTAGCGAGCTTACCGAGGGGTTATCCGGGTTAAGTACCGCTATCGGGGGGCTGTTTACGGTTCTCTCCGGGGGCACTTGGATAGCGAAGCTCTCCGGAGTGGCTGCTATGATAGGCGGTATTGTTGTAATTGTAAAGTCTTTGAAGGGGGTGTTTTCAGACGGGAACGAAGATTTGACGGCAGGAGTAACCAAATTATCTGCTGCTTATCAGAAGCTTGTCGGGATAATGAACAAGGCCTTCGGAGATAATAAAACGGCCTTGCAGAATCAGGCAATAGATAACATTAAAGCCCAGATTGCCGAATACCAAAAATTGATTGACAAGGAGCTGGCTAAGGGCAATGGATTTCTTGCCCGGCTATTCGGCTTAGACACGGACGAGGAAGCTATTGCTCAATATGAGAAGGAAATTGAAAAGCTCTTGGGAGATATAGCGGGCCTGGAAGAAGAACAAAAGAGAGACTTCCTACAAACCGACACGGATAGCTTTGTCAATAGCTTAAGGGATATCTGGGCGCAAAGTTATGATAGTGCAGAAGATTATTATAGTGCATTAAAAAAGTTAAACCAAACAACAATCGATGATATTATTGCCCGGTGGATCGAGAAGAAGCTGGTTGAGGACCAAGTAAATAACTCTTTGCAAAAGTTGTATGATTCTGGTCTTAATGATTCGTCTTTTGAGCTTTTCAGCTCAGAGATTCAGGCTATTTCAGACGCCGCTAAGGCCGAGTATGAAAGATGGCAACAAGCCGGATATTTTCAGAAGGAAACGGGAGAAAGTTCTATGGATGGCAGTATAGCCAGAACGGCTACAGAAGCGCAATTCAATCAGTACCTTGGCTATATACAGAATATTAACATCACTGCGCACGATATTTTGAATGCACTAAATAAACAACCTGTATTAATAGACTTTTCAGCATTGATACAAGTCAATAAAAGCATGGCGAATGACCTCAAAAGAACGGCTGACAATACGGAATATTGCAAGATGTTGGAAGGAATAAAGAATGATTTGGCTGCTATCCGCAGAGGTGGCAGCCCGGCATACAATTAAGATTATGATATACAAGATCAACGGAACGGACATAAGCACTTTAGGGGTTACAGTAACCGACTTTTCAGGCCTTTTTGACGCCCTTGAGGCAAAATCGG